>CAMOKD010000024.1:0-29218 GCA_946617435.1 uncultured Clostridia bacterium
GGCATGACCAGCGTCCGTCCACTGCCTTGCTTCCGTTCGATGCATCTGTTGAAAGCCTTATCCTTTTCACAAGCTCCATTATTGGAGAAGAGTATGAACACGCAAAAATACCCCGCGTCCCATCCGGGACGCGGGGTCAATTTTTCGGTCAGCCGAAGATCAGGAACATGGCGACGCTGGCCAGGGTGGCGGTCAGGCCCACACAGGCCTCCCAGGGGATCAGCTTCATCCGGTCCTTGAGGGAATCGTACATGGGGTAACATCCTTTCTCAGCCCTTCAGCTGCATGCCGGCCTGCAAAAAGCGGAACATCCGCACAGCGCCCAGATAATAAAGCTCCTCCGCCCGGCCCAGGGCCTCCTCCAGGGGCATGGGGCCGTCCACCGTGGTCATCAGCGAGGCGATGCCGTGGTCAAAGATCTGCGCCGCGTCCCGGCCCAGTGAGCCGCTCAGCCCCACGGCCACCACGCCGTGGGCCCGGGCCCGCTCGCCCACACCCTGCATCACCTTGCCAAAGCAGCTCTGCCAGTCGGTGCGGCCCTCGCCGGTGACCACCAGGTCGGTGCCCTCCAGCCGCCGGTCAAACTCGATGAGATCCAGCACCGTGTCAATGCCGGACTTCATCTCGCCGCCCAAAAACACGGTCAGGGCCGTGCCCAGGCCGCCTGCGGCCCCTGCGCCGGAGATGGCGTCGGGGTCCATGCCGAACTGCCGGCGGATCACGTCCCGGTAGTTCACCATGCCGGCCTCCAGCTGGGCCTGGAGTTCGGGGGTGGCGCCCTTCTGGGCGCCGAAGGTGTAGGTGGCGCCGTTGGCACCGCACAGGGGGTTGGTCACGTCGCACATCACGGTGATATGGGTGTGCTTCACCCGGGGGTCCAGCTCCGCCACGTCAATGGAGGCCACACGCTCCAAATCCTCCCCCCGGCCCTCCAGCTCCCGGCCCTCCCGGTCCAGGAAGCGGACGCCCAGGGCCCTGGCGCAGCCCATGCCCCCGTCGTTGGTGGCGCTGCCGCCGATGGCAATGGCCAGCTCCCGGAAGCCCTGGTCCAGGGCGTGGCGGATCAGCTCGCCGGTGCCGTAGCTGGTGGTGTGCAGGGGGTTGCGCTTCTCCATGGGCACCAGGGGCAGGCCGGAGGCCGCCGCCATCTCAATCACCGCCCGGTTGTCGTCCAGCTTGCCGTAGCGGGCGGTGCGCCGCTCCATCAGCGGGCCGTACACCTGGGTCTCGATCCACTGGCCGTGTTCGGCTGCCACCACGGCGTCTGTGGTGCCCTCGCCGCCGTCCGCCACGGGCACGCCGCTGTATTCAATGTCGGGGCCGAAGACGTCCTTGGCGGCTCTGGCCAGCAGAGCCACGGTCTGCTCGCTGGAGAGGGTGCCCTTAAAGGAATCCGATGCGAATAAGAATTTCATGGGGGGACCTCCTGTGTTTTTTTTGTAAGTTTATGATAGCAAAAAAAGTAAGAATATGATATAGTACAGATACCAAGAATCGACAGAAAATTACGTCAGTATTTGGCATATAAACCAAGGAGGACCTATGGTCGCCCAGGCGGACCGGCTGGCCCTGCGGCAGGCCCAGTCCCCCGCAGAGTCGGAGCCGGCGCCTGCCGCCCTCCCGGCGGAGACCCGACCCGAAACCCCATCCGGACCCAAAGAAAGGAGGAGCTGCCATGCTGAACGAAAGCCTGATTTCCCTGCGCCTGCCCTATCCCGGCCGGGAGGACCGGCTGGTCCGGGTCTATCTGCCCCCCAGGACCCCGGACCAGACCCTGCCGGTGATCTACATGACCGACGGGCAGAACCTGTTTGACCGGCAGACCTCCACCTTCGGCTGCTGGTACACCCGTGAGACCATCCGGGACCACCTGGCCGAAACCGGCCGGGGGGCGGCGGTGGTGGGCATCCACAACGACAACCCTCTGCGCAGCAGTGAGCTCACCCCGGCCGAAATCGGCCCCCTGGCGGTGCCCCCCGGGCTGCGGGAGGAGTTCACCCCCCGGGGAGAGACCTTTGATGACTTTTTGGTCCACACCGTGCTGCCCGCAGTGGAGGCCCGCTTCCCCGTCCGCCGGGACAGGGCCGGCCGGGCGGTTTGCGGCAGCTCCTCCGGGGGCCTGATGGCCTTTTACACCGCCCTGCGCCACCCGGCGCTGTTCGGGGCGGCGGGGGTGCTGTCCCCGGCCTTTCTGCTCTACGCCCCGGCGGACCTGGAGCGCTGGATCAGGGCCCGGGCGGGGCAGGAGGTCCCGGACCTGTATCTCTACACCGGCGCCGGGGACGCGCTGGAGCAGGACATCCACGCCAGCTTTCTCACCACCTGCCGGGTGCTGGAGGACTGCTGGCCCCAAGACCGGCAGACCTGCAGCGTCCGGCCGGACCAGCCCCACCACGAGCGGGCCTGGCGCCCGGAGTTCGGGGCATTTCTGGACAGATTTTTGGGGGAATAATCAAACAGGCGCCCGCGGAACTCCGCGGGCGCCTGTTTGCGTCCGGTTATTCTCCGGCCAGCTCCTCCAAGAGCTGCTTCAGGGAGGCGGCATCCTGGTCCTCGGGCGGGTCCACGCTGCGCCTGGTCCCGCTATGGCCGGCGGGATTCGGGCTGCCGGGTTTCAGGAAGGTGGATTTCACCGTGGTGCGGGTGTCCAGCCGGCTGCTGCTTGCCCCCTGGTTTTTGGGTACCGGCGGCCGCAGGGCGGACGCCCCCCCAGGGGGTGCAGGGGCCTTTTTGGGCGTGGAGGGCCCCACAGGGGTCTTGGCGGGCTGGGCGCCGTCGTCCTTTAAATTTTTCCCGGTGTAAAAATACTTCTTATCCATGGCGTTCTCCTGCCTGTTGCTTGATGAATGGAGGGATTTACTCCGGCTTGCGGTTGTACTCGCCCAGACCGGTGTCGCACTCGGCGTAGATGTCCCGGCAGTCGGTCAGGGTGTCGCACATCAGCTTCAGGATGTCGTAAATCCCGGTGATATTGGTTTTCACGGTTCTGGCGTCCTGGGCAAAGGCGTTGGCGCCCCGGCCCTGCCAGTTGCGGAGCAGGGTGCTCACGATCCGGTCGTACTCCTGGTTCAGCTCGTCATAGGTCCGGATCAGGCTGTCCTTCTTTGCAATGGCGTTGTTGAAGGCCTTGGCGTCCAAAAGATGGCATTCACTCATAATGATTCCCTCACTGGCATTTGATCAGTTTCAGCTTAGTGAGCTCGTCGGCCTCCACGTCGTAGCAGTAGCCGTCGCCCACGGTACACTTGGCGTATTCCGCCTTCAGCTCCCGGGCGTCCATCTCGCCAAAGACGGACTTGTTGCCCTTGTCGTTCACAAACTCGCCGATGTTGTCCAGCAAAAAGGCCACGCTGACAGAGTGGTTGAAGGGATCCCGGACCTCCGGGGCGGAGAAGCTCCGCACGTCGGTGAACAGGAAGAGGTAATCCCTGGCCTCGGCGTTGCCGATCATCTCCGGGATCCAGTCCCGCATCAGGTAGGTGGCGTCCACCGAGGACTGATACAGGGACTTGCTCTGCAGCACAAACACGGTGAAGGGAGTGTCCGGCGAGATGGGGGACTCCACCGGCAGCGGCGGCACCTGTTTTTTGGTGGCCCGCAGCGACCGCTTGCCGCCGTAGCCGTTCTCGGTCAGATAATCCCGGAAGGCGTCCACTCCGGTGAGATACACGTGGTTGGCAAACATGCCGTCCCGCTGCTGGGTAAAGGGGAGCAGCTGCTTTCTGCCGTCGTCCAAAAAGACGAACCGGGCCTCGGGCCGCAGCAGGCGCACCCCGGTGAGCAGCCGCCGCAGCAGATTGGTCTTGCCAAACTGCCGCTTGCCGTAGATGGCCACGCACCGGCTCTGGCCGATGTCCACCTCCACGGGCTTGTGCTCGTAGTAGTCCAGCCCCACCAGGATCTGCCTGCCGTGCTGCAGACCCCGGATGGGCCCGCAGGCGCTGGCGGCCAGGTTTTCGGGGGTGAGCTCGCTGTCAAACCGCAGCAGCCGGTCCTCCGGCCGGATGGACACCGGCTGCTCCAGCAGCTGCTGCAGCTCCGGGGCGTTGTCCCGGGCAAAGGGCACAAAGCACTGGAACTCGTAGACCTCAGAGTCCAGGTTCACCAGGCCCCGGCCGGGCAGCCGCATGGGCTTGGCCGCGGCGGTGTTGAAGATTTCCATGTAGTTGTCCGCGGGCATCTCAAAGGCCACCTTCTGGCCAAAGTTGGCCATCAGCCGCCCGGTGCCGGCGGTGTCGTTGGCGGTGACCACCACGCACAGGCCCTTGGAAAGGCCGTCTCTGCACAGGTGGAGCAGCCGGTCCTGGTAGGCGGAATACCGCTCGTCGGCCAGGAAGGAGCTGAGATTTTCGATGATCAGCATCAGGTGGGGCGGGCAGGCCTCGGGGTGCTCCTGGGCCATGGTGAGGAAGCTGGAGCTGCCCAGCTGCCGGGCGTTTTCCGCCAGGCGGCGCTCCAGGGCCTTGAACACCCGCTTGATGTTCTCCTCGTTGGAGTTGTCAAAGCAGGCGCACACCCGGGGCAGCCGGCTGTAGGGGCCCAGGTTGCCGCCAAAATCGATGATGTAGACGTGCTCTTCAATGGCGGGGTTGGGCACCTGGTGCAGCCGGACCAGCAGGGTTTTGACAAAGGTGGTCTTGCCGCTCATGGGCCCGCCGAAGACGGCGATGTTGCTCCGGTAGGGGGAGAGATAGAGGATGGGCTGCTCCTGGGTTTGGGGGGAGTCATACACGCCCATGGGAATTTTCATGCCGTGGCCTCCTCTCTCTGCTTGCCCAGATCCACCACGTTGTGGTTTTCATCCAGCATAATATGGGTGGGCAGGGGGGCCCGGAACACCACATGGGGGGCACAGAGCCGGTCGGCCTGGGCCTGGTAGACCCGGCAGATGGCGGCGGTGATGGCCTCCAGCTGGGTGTGGAGCTTGCCCTGCTTTTTCAGCTCCAGCCGCTGGGCCAGCAGCTTGCGGTTGTCCTTGTTGGACCGGTAGAAGGTGGTGTAGGCCCCGGACTTGCTGGCCAGGGTCAGCTCCACAGGCACGTCCACCGTGGTCTCGCAGCCGGAGTAGCCGGACTGGAAGTATTCAAACTTGGAGCCCGTGCCCACCAGCAGGTAGGCCCGGCCATTGCCCGGCATATAGGGGGAGGCGGCCAGCTCCGTGCCGATCATGTCCTTGGAGGCCTGCTTGGTGGCCACCTTCAAACACAGGCGGGCCCGGGAGTTCACACGGATGTCCTCGGTGATGGCGCCCTCGATGTTCTGGGAGATCAGAATGATGTGGAAGCCCAGGCTTCGGCCCACCCGGGCGATGGTGGTGATCTCGCCCATAAAGTCGATGTCGCTGTTCTCGTTGGAGAAGCGCTTGAGCTCGGTAAACTCGTCCACCACCAAAATCAGGTGGGACAGCCGGTTGGTCCGGGCAGTCTGGCGGATCTGCTCGGCCTCGGCGCCGGTGATGTGCTTCTGCTCCAAAAAGGCGTCGATGTCCTCGCAGGCGGAGATGTAGGCGTCCAGGCTGTCTACGTGCAGGCGGTTGAGCAGCAGCTTGCGCCGCTTGATCTCCGCGGCCATGGCGTTGAGGAACCGGCGGAGCATATACTCCGCGCCGGTGCCGTTCTCATCGCCGTCCACGTCGGTCACGGTGCCCACCACGTGGGGCAGGTGGCCCAGCCGCTTGGTAAAGCCGCCGCCCTTCATATCCACCAGCAGCAGATTCAGCTCATCCGGCCGGTAGTACATACACAGCCCCAGCAGCAGGGTGATAATGGTCTCCGACTTGCCAGAGCCCGTGGTGCCGGCCACCAGCATATGGGGGCCGTCGCCCTTCTCGTGCAGATCCAGCCAGGCAATGCCGTTTTCGGTTTTGCCCAGGGGGATCCGCAGGGATTCGGTGACGCTGGGGATGCTCCGCTTGCCCTCCAGGCCCCAGTTGTCCATGACAATCCGGCCCAGGTCGCCCCCCGCGGGGTTCAGCAGGTCAAAGCTGCTGACGGTGGAGGGCACCTTGCCGTTTTGGGCAATCTGGGCGTAGTACACCGAGGAGAAGAACCGCAGCGCCCGGGCGGATTTTTGGGTGAAGGAGAGGAACTGCTCCTGCAGGGCGGCGGGACTGTTGATGTTGGGGTACCAGAACCGCTGGCCCGCGTTGGCGTCGGACCGGGGCACCAGAGAGAAGCCCTGGCTCCGGAAGAACACCGTGTCGTCGCAGTAGGCGGGCAGATATTCTTGAAAGGGCACCGCAAACACGAAGCTGAGCCCCAGGTTGTCGGGGGCCTCCTCCCCCTCGGGGGGCTCGGGGAGGAACTCGGCAAAGGCGTGCTCCTTCAGCCCGTACTCCTCATAGATCACCATGACGATGTGGGGGGTGGGGGCGGCCTCCTGCTCGGCGGCGGCCTTGCGGCTGTTCATCAGCGTGAGCAGGCTGCTCATCACCAGGCCGGCGCTCTGGGCGTCAAAGACGAACTGGGACTTGTCGGAAAACAGGCCCCGGAAGTGGGGCATAAACTTGTAGCGGTTGATGGTGGTCTCAATCCCGGTCCAGGTTTTCTGGGGCGGGAAGAACATGATAAACTGCAGATTCTCCGGGGAGTGGTAGTAGCACAGCTCCAGGATCATTCTGGACAGGAAGTAGTGGGACGGGGCCACGCCGCTGGCGATGTCCCGGTCCACCACGCCCAGGGCGCCCTTTCGCTTCAGACTGTACAGCAGCGGGGCGCTGGGCAGATATTTGTAGGCCTCTGAAATCTCAGTGGGCAGGTCGCAGAGATTCTTGTTCCCCTGGGCGGAGGCGTCCGGCTCTCCGGCCAGGCTGATGCGGATATGGTCCGCCCCGGCGGGGTCCCGCTCCACGCGGAAGAAGGCGTCGGAATAGATCTCCTCCTTGGCGCTGCCCTGGATGGGGAAGGGGTTCTCCACCCGGTCAGACAGGCCGATGCGGAAGGTGAGGAAGTCCTCGTCCTGGGGCGCCCGGCTGTAAATGCTGCCGCTGAGTCCGTAAATGCCTTTGTCGTCGTGTTCAATCAGTGTCAGTACGTCGGGGTATTGCTCACCCAGGGCCCGGGTGTCCTCCGCCTGGCGCTGGCGGATGCGGGCAATCAGACCGTCCACGTAATTCTGGTACTGTTCCCGCCAGGCTTTCAGGTCGGCGGCGAATTCTTTTTTCTGCCTGCGGAAGTTCAGGGCGGTGGTGATCAGGGCGGTGATGCCCATGGCGCCGCTCAGGGCAATCATGGCCAGGCCCGAGGAGGAGCTGTTGCTCATCAGCACCCCCCGCACCAGCATCAGCACGCCCATGGTGAGCAGGGAGGGCAGCAGGGTGGCCAGCAGGTTGGACTTGGGCTTTTTGGGGTGCTCCGTGGGGGAGAGAATCTCCACCGGGGTGTCGTCCAGCCTGGACAGCTGCCGGGAGCTGATGTTGTACTCCGGGAAGCTGATCCGGTTTTGGAACCGGGGGTTGAAGGCCTCAATCACGTTGGTGGTGTCCAGCATACCCTGGGGCACAAAGCTGCCGGTGAGATCAAAGATGATCCGGGTGGAGGTGATAAAGCCCAGGTCGCAGATGGGCTTGGTCAGCTCGTCCACATAGAACAGGGGGCGCTCCTTGCCCTTCACCCAGTGCTCGGCCCGGGTGCTGTGGTAGGAGGTGAAGGTGACGTGGGTCAGATACTGCCGGCCGCCGGGCTCGGTCTGGGTTTTGGCAATGCAGGCGGCATAGATGGACCGGCAGCGCTGGTAGATCTCCTGGTAGGCAGAGCTCTGCTCGGCCAGACGGCGCAGGCCGTACTTGACCCCCTCCAGCAGCTGGATCAGCTGCAGATCCCGCAGCACATACAGCTCCAGGTTATAGTGCTTGTACTTGGAATCTGGACCCAGCTCGGTAAATTGTACGCCGATGAGCAGCTTGTTGTTTTCCAAAATGATACCTCACAGCCTGTCAGGCGGGTGTGTTGGCGGGTTCTTCCTTGGGCTCCAGCGCCGGCAGCGGGGGGATGTCCAGGCTGTCCGGAAGGCGGACGGCGATCCGCTTGGCCTTCACCGGGGCCAGCTTGCCCAGGGGCATGGGGGTGGGCAGGTCAAAGACCGGCGCCTGCACAGGGGCGGGGGCCAGGGGCAGCGCCGGCAGCGGGGGCACCTGGGTGTCGGGCAGGGCAATTTTCCGGGGCGCCGCCTTGACGCCGGGGTGCAGGGCGGGGCAGACGGGGGCGTCCGCCCGGGGCAGATCCACCGGCGCCGCCACCGGCCCTGCCTGGGGCAGGGGGGAGAGGGCGGGCTTTGCCGCCGCCGGGAGCGGCCCGGTGGCAGCGTGCACCGCCGGGCAGCCCGGCACAGACAGATGGATGCCCGGCACCGGGGGCAGCTCTGCTGCGACGCCGGCAACTCCGGGGGCGGCCGGCGCAGCCAGGCGGATGCCCGGCACCGGGGGCAGGTCCACCTGCACCGGCGCACAGGCCGCCGCGCCCGGGGCAGTCAGGGCCACCCCGGGCACCTGGGGCAGGGCAGGGGCGGCAAGAGCCTGTGCCTGCCGGGTCGGGACCGGGAGCTGCACCGGGGTCACCCGGGGCACGTCCGCCTTTGGCAGGCTGCAGGCCGGCACAGCCAATTCAGGCAGCTGCACTCTGGCCGGGCCGGGCAGCGCCACCTGCACCGGGCTTACCTGTACCTGTGCCGCGGCGGGGAGCTGCAGGGCCTGGGCTGCGGGGGCCTGGACCGGGGAGAGGCCGATCTGCACCGGCGCCAGGGGGGGCAGCTGCCCTGGGGGCACCTGGGGCACCCGGGCCTGCACCGGCGCAGACTCCACCGGGGGCAGGGGCGCGGTGTGGACGGCAAGACGCTCCTCCGGCACGGCGGCGTCGGAGTAGCAGGTGCGCTTGCCTGTGAGGGTGGCAAACTCGCCCTTCAGGTTGAGCATGACCTCGGTCATCTCATAGGCGAAGAGGGCCTTGTGCGCCTCAATGTTGATGTTTTCCAGCTTGTTGTCAGGCTTGTTGTCCATCCGCGGCCTCCTGTGGTATCAGAGTATTGTTGGTGTGGTGCGGGCGCTCAGCCGCCCAGAGAGGTGGGGATGTTGCTGCCGATCTCGGTGTCGGCGTTCTCCATCTGGGTGGCGTTGGCCTCCAGCAGCTCAGATAGGGCCTGCAGCAGCTTGGGCACGGTGTCACGGGTGTACTCCATCACGGGGCCGGTGATAAAGCGGTGCATGGCGTCTCTGGTGGGGCCCTCCCAACCGGTCATGGCGCCGGTCATATCCTCCTCAAAGGTGGAGGCGGCGGAGGCGTAACGGGTGCCGATGTCGTTGATCTGGCCGGCGACTCTTCTCATCTCATCAAAGTTATAGACATAATCTGCCATGGTAGTAATCTCCTTTACAAATTCATCGGGTCAGTGGGAACTCAGGCGCCGGGGTTGCGGTTGTTGTCGCCCAGCTGGGGATCCACGGTATCCAGCAGGTTGGTCTGGATGCTCTCCAGCATGGACTTGATGCCGGCGGAGAGAGAGGAGGCGGGGGTGGTCAGGTTGTCGGTCAGGGCGGGCTTGACGTTGGTGTTGAAGAACTCCCGGTAGCCGTCGGCGGCATCGCCCACAAAGTCCTTGCCCAGCAGGCCGTTCAGCAGGCCCTCCAGCTCCTGGTACAGGCCGTTGGCGGTGTTGACGTACTTGTCCACCGCGGCCAGGGAGTTGCTGATGATTGCATGCGTCAGAATGGATGACATGGCATTTTTCTCCTTTTTTTAAAGATCGATGGATTGAATATGCGATTGCAGGGAGTTATACTCCCGGAATACGGAGTCATAGGCCTGCCGGGAATCCCGCAGGGTGGCGGAGATGTGGTCCAGCACCAGCTTTTGGTCGTCCAGGGGGGCGAAGAGGTTTCTCTCGCAGGAGGCGATGAATTTCCTGCCGGCGGGGGTGTCGTAGCCGGTTTTCAGGGTGTTGATCATCTCCTCCACATCCCGGCGCAGCTGCTCCAGCCGGCCGCTCAGGGCTTCAAAGTCGGCGGCGGCGGTGGCAAAGGCCTGGTCGTCCAGGACGATGTCCTGGTTAAAGGGGGAAAAGGAAATACTCATAACAGCTCACCACGCAATCTGCACCCGGTCAGACCCGGCAGCTGTCGATGTACCGGGTCAGGGCGTCGGCGTCGGCCTGGGGCAGCAGGTTGGCCAGCTCCCTGGCCTTTTCCGTCTGGCCGGACTCGGCGTACAGCCTGCCCCGGAAGATCACCGCCAGGGAGTCGGAGGGGTCGGCAAACAGCCGGCTGCGGAAGAAGGCCAGGGTCTCGGCATACAGCCGGTCGGTCTTTTCGCAGCTGCCCAGCAGCTTCCGGGTAATCAGGGCCTGGGTATAGCGGCCGTAGTAGTTGTAGTAGCGGTTTTCGCTGGTGCGCAGCACCCGGGCAAAGGGCTCCGCCCCGGCAAAGTCGTCCTTGCCCAGGAAGCAGGAGAGCAGGTCAAAGTAGACCTTCTCCCGCACCTCCAGGGCGATCTCCCGTCCGGCGGGGGCCTGGGGGGCGGCCTGGGGGGCGGCCTCGGCCTTGGCGGGCATCAGCACGTCAAAGGCGGCCTCGTCATACTGGGGCACCAGGTTGCCGTTTTCGTCATAGGCCATCTCGGCATACATGCCCAGGTCGGCGTCCAGGGCGCCGATGTCAATGTACTGCTGCACCAGCTCCAGATCCGCGTCGATCATGGCCTCCAGCTCCTCGGGGGTGAGCTCGCCGTGGTGGCTCTGGGCGGCGGTGGCGGGCTTGCTCAGCTGGGCGGGGGCGTTTTCCAGCACCGTGCGCAGGCAGGCGATGGCCCGGTCGTACTGCTCGTCCTTTTGCAGCAGCTCCGCCAGGGTGATCAGGAAGGCGTCTCTGGTCTCGGGGGCCATGGGGGTCTCGGCCAGACGGGTCTTCAGCAGGTCGGTGGCCTGGTCCAGCCGCTGGCGGCGCTCCTGGGGCCGGGCGTCGGCCATGGCGCTGTACAGGCTGGCCAGCTGGGTGTCCAGGGTGAGCCGGTCCCGGTCGGAGAGCTCGGCATAGGCCCGGGCGTCGGAGAGCACCTTTTCGGCGGTGTCGTACTTGTGCCCGGCCATCAGCACGCTGAAGTAGGTCATGTAGGCCCGGAAGGAGGTGGGCTGTATGGCGCAGAGCTGGGCGGCGCAGATCTCGGCCTGGTCGGTGTCCTGGGCGGCCAGATACAGCTTCAGCTTTTCGGAGATCAGATCCGGGCTCAGGGACAGGCTGCCGTCAGGGTCGGCGTCCTCACACTTGCGGAAGTAGGCCAGCGCGGCTTTGATGTCCTGCCTGGCGCTGCACAGCAGGGCCATTTGGTAGTACAGCCGGGGGGTCACCCGGTCAGAGCAGCCCAGCCGCTCGGCGGCCACATAGTTTTCAAAGGCGCCGGCGTAATCCTGGCGGAAGAAGCAGGCGTTGGCGTAGTTGAAGGCGTTGTCCCCGTTGTTGGGGTCCAGCTCCTTGGCGGTGGAGAAGTACCGCAGCGCGTCCTCAAACCGCCCCAGCGACACGCAGACGGCCCCTGCCCGCGACAGGCAGAACAGGTCCTCCGGTGCCAGCGCCAGGGCCTTTTGATACCACTCCAGGGCAATGTCGTATTTCCGGTTGGCGAACGCCGCCTCGGCGTTCATGCGGGCTTCTTGCAGTTGCAGTTCGTTTTGTGCCATTGCTTGCCTCCTTTATCTTGTCCCATAGGGATGGTTCAGGAATTGCAGGAATTCCCGGTTTTGGTATTGCTTGGCCCACTGCAGCAGGTTGCAGTTGGGTATGGCGGCGGTGCGATAGGTCTGCACCAGGTCCTTTCTGGCACGGTAGAGCGCTGCGGCCACCCGGTTCTGCCCCCGGGCCACCGCCACAAACAGGGGGTTGACCCGGGCCTCCTCGCTGTGCAGGGGGATCCCCCGGTCAATCAGGGCCAGGGCCGTGGTCTCCATCCCGGCGTCGATGGCCCGCAGCAGCTCGTCGCCCTCAAACCGGGCCAGGTCGATGCCGGCCTCCAGGCACCACTGGGCCATGTCCTCCCGGCGGGCGGCAATGGCCTCGCCCAGCAGCGAGCCGTTCAGGGTGACCAGCTCCAGCACCGGGCTTGCCCGGTGCAGCCGGTCCAGATCCATGACCTGGCCGCTGCGGATCACCGATGCGGCCTCCTCTGCCCGGGCCCGGAGCTCGGGCCTGGCGCCCCACAGATGGGCCTCATCATACCGGGCCAGATAGTCCCGGTAGGCCGGGCCGTCGGAAAAGGCGCCGTACAGCACCGCGTCCACAAAGGCCTGGGGCGGCTGGTAGCAGCCCTCCAGCAGGTCGGCCACCAGCTGGTTGGGGGCGGCGTACACCGTGCCCTCGGGGCCGATGATCCGCATTTCCGCAAAGCCCAGGGTGTAGGCCTTGCCGTTCAGGGTAAGGGGACGGAAGCTGCCGCCCCGGATCATGTTCACCGGATGCTCTAAAAATCCGGCCAGCTTCCGGATCAGGGGGGAGTCTGCCTCCCACGCCGGGGCGCTGCCCGGCCCCGTGGGACAGAAGCCGATGTTTACGGCGTTTTCATAGTGGAAGCGCCGGTAGTAGGTAAAATCCTGGTAATACACCGCGTTGTCCTCCTGTTACAGCAGTTTGAAAATGTCCTTGATCACAAAGCTCCGCTCGCTGAAGCACCAGGCGCAAATCACGTTTTTGCCGCTCTTGAAGATCTCGTTCATGGCGGGCATGTTGTAGCCCGTGGCCATGCCGCTGGCATCCAGACCGGTTATCACGTTCTGGATGTTGACCACCTGGACGTTGGAGTAGTTCTGGAAGGAGGCCAAGTCCTCCAGATAGAAGTCATAGCCGGGGGGAGGCCCCATAAAAGAGAGCTGGCCCGCGGTGCCGCCGTGGGTGCCGCTCAGGACAATGTACTGCTGGTTGGGGTCGATGTTCAGGGAGGCCACGCCGTTTGCGGTGACCGGGTCCGCCGAGACGGTGATCTCGCCGCCGTATGGATTCTTGTAGTTGTAGAAATGGTTGGTGGACTGGTCGTTCAGCAGGTTCCGGTCGATGGCGCTGTCCGCCCCGGGCTGGTAGTCCGACAGGAAGGAGATGTGGGTGCCGTTTACAAAGTCGCCGCCGGAGCCGGTGGTGATGTTGTGCATGGCAATCTTGGCCTGCTGGGGGGTGATATGGTGGAAGGAGTTGTACAGGCTGCCCACGGAGTAGGCCAGGTTGGACACGGTGCTCACAATGTTCAGCCCCTTCTTCCAGGCCTGGAAGGTGGGGTCGTCGATCTCACACCAGATGTCAACGACGTTCAAGGTGGTGGCGGCCACCGTGGAGACCACGGCCACCACCGCCACCGCCCCGCTGATTGCGGCGGCAGCCCCCGCAGACAGGCCCAAAGAGCCCAGCAGGAAGATCAGCGCCCCTCCGCCGGAGGCCACCACCGCGGCAATGGCCAGCACGGCGCCTGCCACCACCAGGATGGTGTCGATGATCTTTTTGTGTTCCTCGTAGAATTTGACCAGGCCGTCCCAGCCCTTTTTCAGGGTGTCCTTGGTCCAGTTCCAGGCGGCCTCCACGCCCTCGGCGAAGTCCTCGCCCCGGTCGCAGAGCCAATCCCAGGCCTTTTCCAGGTGGCTGCGGTCGTCGGTGGGCGGGGGCGTGGGCCGCAGCCAGGGGTGCATCTGATAGAAGGACTCTTTGTTTTGCCGCACCTGGGCGGCCACCTGCTGGTCCACCCGGATGGCCAGGTCCAAAAAGTCGTTGGTCTTTTGGGCTACCTGTACGGCGGCCTCCTTCCGGGCGGTCTCGGTGGCGATGCGGTCGCTGATGTAGTCAAAGGCGTCGCCCAGATCGCCCACGCCGCCGCTGAGACTGGCGGTGGCCTTGGTCACCGCCTGGAAGCTGGAAATGATTTTTTCCGTGTCGGAGACAAAACTGTTCAGGTTATGCTGCAGCTCCAGAATGGCGAGTCCGCCGCTGAGGCCGCCGGCGTTGAGTTCAATGTGCATAGGCTGCCGTCTCCTTTATAAAATAATGTGCATAGGCGGGGGTCTCCTTTTGCCTGGGGGCTGTCAGCCGCCCATATAGGGCTTGTAGTGGTTCATCTCGTAGGACGCGCCGTTCATCACCCGCCGCAGGGCGGACTGGGCCGCGTCGCAGGCCTGGATGTTTTTGGCCAGGGTGGCAATCTGGGCGGCCAGGGAGGCCAGCTGACTGTTGATCTGCTGGATGCTCTGCTCCAGCCGGACGGCCTCGTTTTTGTAGCTCTGCAATGCGGCGGCGGACCTGGGGTCGCCCTCCACAGTGGGCACGCCCAGGGCGGCCTCCAGGCTGGTGGCGGGGGTGTCGCAGCGGATGCTCTTGCGGTAGCTGTCGTCCAGCTTCCGCAGGGTGCGGGTGCCGTCGGCGATGGCCTCGGGCACGTTGGTGGAAAACCAGCCCCCGCTGCCCTCCAGCATTTTTACAATCTTTTGGATGCCCTCCAGCCGCTTTTCAAAGTTCAGCTTCTGGCTGGCCAGATTGGCCTGCTGGGCCACAGCGCTGCGCTGCGCGGCGCGGTAGTTGTCCTCCTGCCGCTGAGAGGCCCGGAGCTGGGAGGCCGCGTCTGCGTATTTGTTTTTGTTGGCGGTATAGGCATCGGTTGCCTCATCCGGAGTGGGGTTGTACCATGACATAGCGCACGTTGAAAAAGGCGTCAGCGCACCCTTTCTCTCCTTCCCGGTGGATTTGGAAATTGATTCATCCAGATACCATAATTTTACACGTTGCCGCAGGAAATGTCAACTGCACTTTTGCCTGCGCAGTGCCACATTGTACGGAATTTTCAAGGCGGCCAGGCTGTTTTGCAGCTGCCTTTTACATTTCAATCTGCCGCCGGCTGGGGTGTGCCGCCCTGCCTGTCCGGCTCGGCCGGGGCGGCCGCCTGCAGGTGCAGCTCCCGGTAGGCGGAGGGGGACATGCCGTACTGCCGCTGAAAGGCCCGGTAAAAGCTGGAATAATCCCGGAAGCCCCAGGCCGCGTAGGCCTGGCTGATGGCGGTGCCGGCCTGGATGGACCGGCAGCAGGCGGCCAGCCGCTGCTTGGTGATATACTGGTGGACGCTGAGCCCCGTGTTCTGCTGAAACAGGTGGGCAATGTAATACTTGCTCAGGTAAAAGGCCTGGGCAATAGACTCCAGGGTCAGCTCCTGGGCCAGGTGGGTGTCAATGTAGCCGGTGATGGCCTCGTACCGGGAGACCCGCTCCGTCCCGGGGGCGGGGTTCTGCTGGCTGTACACCAGCCGGCTCAGATGGAGCATCAGGTCCGAAATCCCCAGCAGCATCTGCTCCTGCTTGCCAAAGCGGTCGGAGTGGATCTCGTCCAGCAGGGCAAAGAGCTTGCTGCGCAGGGTGTTAAAGGTGATGATGTCAAAGTGGAGCACATACTGCCCTGCCTCCTCCGCCGGGCGGAACAGATAGCGGTACTCCTCCGCCCGGTCAAACAGCGCCGCCCGGTACTCCCGGCTGAGCCAGAACACAAACCGCCGGTAGGGCACCGACCCGTCCAGCAGCCACAGCCGGTGGGACAGCCCCGGGGGCACCAGGACCACGTCCCCGATGGACAGCCGGTGGCGGGTGCCGGCCAGCTCCATCTCCACCGCCCCCTCCACAAAGAAGTACAGCTCGTAATAGTCATGGCTGTGGCTGCCCACGCTGCGGAAATTCACGTCGCTGTAGTAATACAGCTCGTAGTCTCTGGAGAGCATATATTGTCTTGTGTGAAACACAGAGGAACGCTGCTTCACGGGCCTCACCTCCTGCAATTGATTATAGCAAGTTTTGCAATGTTTGCAACAAAAAAAGCAATCGAAACGGCCAAAATTTTCGGGTATGATGCAATCAGAAAATCTAAAAAACAGGAGATGCGCACCATGAAACAGAACGTACTCAACACCAATCTGACCGGCAAGGTGGCCGTAGTCACCGGCGCAGGCGGCGTGCTCTGCTCCGCCTTTGCCAAGGATCTGGCCCGGGCGGGCGCCAAGGTGGCCCTGCTGGACCTGAACTACGAGGCGGCCAACCGCTTCGCCGAGGAAATCGTGGCCGAGGGCGGCTGCGCCAAGGCCTACAGCTGCAACGTGCTGGACAAGGACGTCTGCTATGCCGTGGCAGACCAGGTTCTGGCGGATCTGGGCCCCTGCGACATCCTGCTCAACGGCGCCGGCGGCAACAACCCCCGTGCCACCACCGACAAGGAGTATTTTGAGGTGGGCGACATCGACGGCGAGACCAAGTCCTTCTTTGACCTGGACAAGTCCGGCGTGGAGTTCGTCTTCAACCTGAACTTCATCGGCACCCTGATCCCCACCCAGGCCTTTGCCCGGCAGATGGTGGGCCGCGAGGGCTGCAACATTCTCAACATCAGCTCCATGAACGCCTACACCCCGCTCACCAAGATCCCCGCCTACTCCGGGGCCAAGGCTGCCATCTCCAACTTCACCCAGTGGCTGGCAGTGCACTTCTCCAAGGTGGGCATCCGGGTCAACGCCATTGCCCCCGGCTTCTTCTCCACCCAGCAGAACGCCAAGCTGCTCTGGAACGAGGACGGCACTCCCACTGCCCGCACCGGCAAGATCCTGGCCGCCACTCCCATGGGCCGCTTCGGCGATTCCGAGAAGGAGCTCACCGGCGCGGTGCTGTTCCTGCTGAACAACGAGGCCGCTTCCTTCATCACCGGCGTGACCCTTCCCATTGACGGCGGCTTCTCCGCCTATTCCGGCGTGTAAAAACAATTGAGAATCGAAACGGAAAATTGAACATGCATGAATTCCACCGTCGCGCAGCGACACATCAATTTTCCGTGTAACGATTCAGTCACCCCCTCCCTCGTAGGGGCGGATGCCCACATCCGCCCTTGTATCACGACAAAATCGGCAGGCAGGGCCGATGTAGGCATCGGCCCCTACGGGCGACTATATAGAATAGATACTTTTCCATTTGATAAGGAGTATGATTATGAGCAAGAAGTATGCCATTGCCTGCGTGACCAGCATGGGCCTGCGCATCACGCCGGAGCATCGCATGGCGGTGCAGAACAGCAATCTGTTTTATCTCCAGGCCACCTCTGCCGAGAGCAACGTGCTGAACATTGCCTCCTCTCTGGGCCGGGAGTGCCTGGTGCTCACCAAGTTTGTGGAGGGCTCTCCCATGGCGGATCTGATCAAGCGTCAGCTCCGTGCCCGGAACATCCGCTACGAGGGCAAAGAGGTTGCCCAGGACGGCCCCTGGGGCTATCGGCACCAGTTCAACATTGCAGACTCCGGCTTCGGCCTGCGGGCGCCCCGGGTCTGGAACGACCGCGCCGGCGAGGTGGGCCGCACCCTGGCCCCCGAGGACTTTGACATTGACCGGATCTTCGGCGCCGAGGGCGTGGGCATCCTGCATCTGTCCGGCCTGATTGCCGCCATGAGCGAGGACACCACCCGCACCTGCCTGGAGCTGGCCAAGGCGGCCAAGCGCTACGGCACCCTGGTGAGCTTTGACCTGAACTATCGTGCCTCCTTCTGGAAGGGCCGCGAGGAAGCGCTGTCCAAGGCCTTCCACGAAATTGCCTCTGTGGCGGATATCCTGGTGGGCAATGAAGAGGACTTCCAGCTCTGCCTGGGCTTCCAGGGCCCCGAGGCCGGCGGCAAGGAGCTCTCCTCCAAGATCGAGCGCTTCAAGGTGATGATCGACCAGGTCCGCGCCAAGTATCCCAACGCCCGGGCCTACGCCACCACCCTGCGCCAGGTGATCTCCGCCAACGAGCATCTCTGGGGCGCCATCCTGTGGGCTGACGGTCAGTGGTATGTGGAAGAGCCCCGTCCCATCCAGGTCATGGACCGCATCGGCGGCGGCGACGGCTTCTCCGGCGGCCTGCTCTACGGTGTGCTGAAGGACTGGGCCCCCGAAAAGTGGCTGCAGTTCGGCTGGGCCAGCGGCGTGCTGGCGGCCTCCAGTCTCAACGACTTCGCCGAGCCTGCCGACGAAAAGCAGGTCTGGGACATCTACAAGGGCAATGCCAGAGTGCAGCGCTGAAGCGATCGTTCAAATTGAAATTGCAGAGTGAAGGAGCATCATGGAATGAAACAAAAAGCTGATATCGGCCTCATCGGCCTGGCCGTCATGGGTGAAAACCTGGTCATGAACATGGAGTCCAAGGGCTTCACCGTGGCGGTATACAACCGCACCACCGCCAAGGTGGACAACTTCGTCAACGGCCGGGCTGCCGGCAAGCACATCATCGGCTGCCACTCCCTGGAGGAGCTGGTGGCAAACCTGGCCAAGCCCCGCAAGGTCTTTATGATGGTCAAGGCCGGCCAGGCCGTAGACTCTATGATCGAGCAGCTGCTGCCCCTGCTGGAGGACGGCGACATCCTCATTGACGGCGGCAACTCCCACTTCCCCGATACCATCCGCAGAACCCAGTATGTGGAATCCCAGGGCAAGCTCTACGTGGGCACCGGCGTGTCCGGCGGCGAGGAGGGCGCGCTCAAGGGCCCCAGCATGATGCCCGGCGGCAGCCCCGCTGCCTGGCCCTGCGTCAAGCCCATCTTCCAGGCCATCTGCGCCCATGTGGAGGACGGCGCTCCCTGCTGTGACTGGGTGGGCGAAAACGGCGCCGGCCACTTTGTCAAGATGGTCCACAACGGCATTGAGTACGGCGATATGCAGCTGATCTGCGAGGCCTACCAGCTGATGCGGGACCTGCTGGGCCTGTCTGACGACGAGATGCACGAGATCTTCACCCGGTGGAACAAGACCGAGCTGGACAGCTACCTCATCGAAATCACCCGGGACATCCTGGCCTACAAGGACACCGACGGCAGCCCCCTGGTGGAGAACATCCTGGACACCGCCGGCCAGAAGGGCACCGGCAAGTGGACCGGCATTGCCGCCCTGGACGAGGGCGTGCCCCTGACCCTGATCGGCGAGGCCGTGTTTGCCCGCTGCCTGTCCGCCATGAAGGCTGAGCGGGTAGAGGCCGCCAAGACCTTTGACCGCAAGATCCCCGCCTACCAGGGGGACAAGGCCGAGCTGGTAGAGGCCATCCGCCAGGCCCTGTTTGCTTCCAAGATCATCTCCTACGCCCAGGGCTACACCCTGATGCGCACCGCGGCGGAGCACTACGGCTGGAACCTGAACTACGGCGGCATCGCCCTGATGTGGCGGGGCGGCTGCATTATCCGCTCCGTGTTCCTGGGCAAGATCAAAGAGGCCTACGACGCCAATCCCGCGCTGAAGAACCTGCTGCTGGACCCCTACTTCAAGACCACCATCGAAAAGCTGGTGCCCGCCTGGCGCAAGGTGGCCGCTGCCGCTGTGACCTACGGCGTGCCCGCCCCTGCCATGACCTCCGCCCTGAGCTATTTTGACGGCTACACCACCGAGCGCCTGCCTGCCAACCTGCTCCAGGCCCAGCGGGACTACTTCGGCGCCCACACCTATGAGCGGCTGGACAGCCCCAGGGGCCAGTTCTTCCACACCAACTGGACCGGCCACGGCGGCAACACCGCAGCGACGACCTACAATGCCTGAACACAAGAATCAAATCAAACTCATTGCCCTGGATCTGGACGGAACCCTGCTCACCACCGACAAGGTTCTCACCCCGGAAAACCAAGCCATGCTGGCCAGGGCCGCCGCGGCGGGGATCGAAATCGTCCCCGCCACCGGTCGTTTCTACAGCGGCATGCCTCAGAACATCCGCAGCCTGCCCTTTGTCCGCTACGCCATCACCATCAACGGCGCCCAGGTCTATGACCTGGCCCAGGACAAGCCCATTGCCAGGGCGGAGATCCCCTGGCCCCGGGCAGTGGAGATCATGACTTATCTGGACCGGCTGCCGGTGATCTACGACTGCTACATGGACAACTGGGGCTGGATGACCCAGTCCATGTATGACCGGGCGGAGGAATATGCCCCCCACCGCCACAGCCTGGAGATGCTGAAAACCCTCCGCACCCCGGTGCCGGAGCTGAAGGCCCACCTGGCCCGGGTGCAGCACGGCGTACAAAAGATCCAGATGTTCTTCCTGGACATGGAGCTCCGTGCCCGGACCATGGAGGACCTGGCCCGCCGTTTCCCTGACATTGCCGTCACCACCTCCATCCCCCGGAATGTGGAGCTCAACAGCCTGCAGGCCCAAAAGGGTCCGGCGCTGGAAGCGCTGGCCCGGCACCTGGGGCTGGACATGGGGCAGACCATGGCCTTCGGGGACGATCTCAACGACATCACCATGCTGCGCACCGCGGGCATCGGCGTGGCCATGGGCAACGCCGCCCCGGCCGCCAAGGCCGCTGCGGACCACATCACCCTGGACTGCGACCACAGCGGCGTGGCCGCCGCCATCGCCCGCTTCTGCTTTGAGGAGGATTGCAAATGAACGACATCTACCGTGTTGCCCGGGCCGAGACCGGCCTGACACCCGAGGAGATCACCCAGGCGCTGCTGGCCTCGCTGGAGGGGAGAAGCCTGAAAAAGGTGCTCATCCTGCCCCCGGATTTTACCCGCTACCACTCCAACGCGGGCTTCATCACCAACGTGTACTACCATGAACTGACCCGGCGCGGGGTGGAGGTGGACGTGCTGCCCGCCCTGGGCACCCACGTCCCCATGACGCAGCAGCAGTGGCAGACCATGTTCGGCGACGTTCCCTTTGACCGGATGCTGGTCCACGACTGGAAGAACGAGGTGGTCCGCCTGGGCCAGATCCCGGGGGAGTATATCGCCTCTCTCACCGAGGGGCTCTGGGACGAGCCCATCACCGCCCAGATCAACCGCCGGGTGCTGGACCCCTCCTATGACCTGATCATCTCTCCCGGCCAGGTGGTGCCCCATGAGGTCATCGGCATGTCCAACCACGCCAAGAATCTGTTTGTGGGCGTGGGCGGCAGCGAGATGATCAACAAGTCCCACATGGTGGGGGCTGTCTACGGCATGGAGCGGATGATGGGCAAGGACCACACCCCCGTGCGCAAGATTTTTGACTACGGCATGGAGCACTTCCTGCAGGACCGCCCCATCCTCTTTGCCCTTACGGTCACCACCGCCCCCGGCGGGCAGATCCGCACCCACGGCCTGTTCCTGGGCGAGGGCCGGGACTGCCTGACCCACGCGGTGAAGCTGGCCCAGGAGAAGAACATCGACTTTGTGGAGCACGGGCTGAAAAAGTGCGTGGTCTACCTGGACCCCTCCGAGTTCACCTCCACCTGGCTTGGCAACAAGGCGGTGTACCGCACCCGCATGGCCATGGCCGACGGCGGCGAGCTGATCATCCTGGCCTCCGGGGTGGACCGCTTCGGCGAGGAGGCCGGGCAGGACGCCACCATCCGCAGGTACGGCTACCGGGGCCGGCTGAAGATTCTGGAGGCCTTCCGCAAGCCGGAAAACCAGGCCCTGCGGGACAACATGGGCACCGCCGCCCATCTGATTCACGGCTCCAGCGACGGCCGGTTCTCCATCACCTACGCGGTGAAGAAGCTGCCCCAGGCCGAAATCGAGGCCGTGGGCTTCCGGGCTGCGGACTATGACGAGATGGCCGCCAAGTATGACCCCCACAAGCTCCGCTACGGCTACAACACCGTGGACGGGGAGGAGATCTATTTCATCCCCAACCCCGCCCTGGGGCTGTGGATCAACAAGGAGAAGTTTGAAGGATGAAGCCTTTTATGGATCGGGATTTTCTGCTGCACAGCAGCACCGCCCGGCATTTGTATCACGACATTGCGGCCAACCTGCCGATCATTGACTATCACTGCCACCTGAGCCCCCGGGAGATCTGGGAGGACCGGCGCTTTGAGAACATCACCCAGATCTGGCTGGGGGGGGACCACTACAAGTGGCGCCTGATGCGCAGCTGGGGCATCGAGGAGCGCCGCATCACCGGCACCGCCTCTGACCGGGAGAAGTTCCAGGCCTGGGCCGAGACCCTCCGCCTGGCCGCGGGCAACCCCCTGTACCACTGGAGCCACCTGGAGCTGAAAAACTACTTTGACTGGACCCAGCCTCTCACCCCCGAAAACGCCGAGGCCGCCTGGGAGCACTGCAACCGCCAGCTGAGCCAGCCGGATTTCTCCGCCCGGCAGCTGATTCTCCGCTCCCGGGTAGAGGTCATCTGCACCACCGACGACCCTGCGGACGAGCTGCGCTGGCACCGCCAGCTGCAGCAGAGCGACTTCCCCGTCAAGGTGCTGCCCTCCTTCCGCCCGGACCGGGCCCTGGGGGTGGAAAAGCCGGACTTTACCGCCTATCTGAAGGACCTGGGCCACGCCGCCGACGTGGAGATTGACAGCTATGCCGCCCTGGTCCAGGCGCTGGAGCGCCGGATGGACGCCTTTGACGCCCTGGGCTGCCGGGTTTCGGACCACGGCCTGGACGCCGTCCCCTTCGCCCCCGCCACCGAGGACGAGGTGGAGGCCATCTTTGCCCGCCGCCTGGAGGGTGAGGCCCTCACCGCCCTGGAGCAGCGCCGGTTCAAGACCGCCCTGCTGCAGGCCCTGGGCCGGGGCTATGCCCAGCGGGGTTGGGTGATGCAGCTCCACTTCGGGGTCATCCGGGACAATTCCAAGCGGATCTTCCGGGCCCTGGGGCCGGACGCCGGCATCGACTCCATCGGCGACCAGGTCTCTGTGGCCGATCTGGCGGCCTTCCTGAACAGCCTGGACGAGACCGACCAGCTGCCCCGCACCGTGCTCTACTCCCTGAACCCCAATGACAACACCGCCATCGGCACCGTCATCGGCTGCTTCCAGGGGCCGGAGGCCCGGGGCAAGGTCCAGCACGGCAGCGCCTGGTGGTTCAACGACCACAAAAACGGCATGCGCGCCCAGCTGGAGAGCCTGGCCGCCGAGGGGCACCTGGGCACCTTTGTGGGCATGCTCACCGACTCCCGCAGCTTTTTAAGCTACGCCCGGCACGAGTATTTCCGCCGGATTCTCTGCGACCTGCTGGGCACCTGGGTGGAGGAGGGGGAATACCCCGCGGACGAAGCCGCCCTGTCCGCCCTGGTCACCGGCATCTGCCACCACAACGCCGCCGCTTACCTGCAGGTGTAAAACCGCCCCGCAGCACAGCCGCGCCGCAAGATGTACTTCATCCTGCGGCGCGCTCTTTTTTTGCCGGGCTTCGGTTTTTTCTGAAAATATCTCCCGCCCTCTTCCATTCCGCTGCGGGATGTACTATAATGGATTCGCCGGGTCCCGCCCGGCAGAGGAAGAATACAACGGAAGTTTGGAAGGAGAAATCACCATGGCTTACAAGAATCTGTTTGCCCCCGGTAGAATTGCCAATCTGGAACTGAAAAACCGCATTGTCATGCCCGCCATGGGCTGCTCCCTGGCGGAATCCACCGGCGAGGCCGGTGCGCGGATCATCAAGTATTATGCTGACCGTGCCCGGGGCGGCGCCGGCCTGATCATCACCGAGATCACCCGGGTGGACGATGAGACCGGTGTGGGCACCCCCAACCAGCTCAGCGTCACCAACACCCATGTGATCGCCCAGCTCTCCCGCCTGGTAGAGGCGGTTCACGCCCACGATACCAAGCTCTTTGTCCAGCTGCACCACCCCGGCAACCAGACCCCCAGCCGGCTCATCGGCGGCAAGCAGCCGGTGTCCGCCTCTGACGTGACCTGCAAGGTCATCGGCGAGCAGCCCCGGGCCCTGACCACCGAGGAGGTGGAGGCCATGGTGCGCAAATTTGTCACCGGCGCCGTGATTGCCCAAAAGGCCGGCGTAGACGGCGTGGAGCTCCACGGGGCCCACGGCTATCTGGTCAGCCAGTTCCTGTCTCCCCACACCAACAAGCGCACCGATAAGTACGGCGGCAGCTTTGAGGGCCGCATGCGCTTTGCCACTGAGATCATCATGGGCATCCGGGCCTACTGCGGGCCCAAATTCCCCATCGGCATCCGCATCAACGGCAGCGACTATCTGGACGACGGCATCACCGAGGAGGACGCCATTGCCCAGGCCAAATACTTTGAAAAGCTGGGCGTGTGCTACATCAACGTCAGCTGCGGCACCTACGACTCCGGCGCCACCATCATTGAGCCCAACTACTTTGCCGAGGGCTGGAAGAAGCACCTGGCGGCCAACATCCGCAAGGCGGTCTCCGTGCCGGTGATTGCGGTGTGCAACATCAAGCACCCGGCCCTGGCGGATCAGCTGCTGGCCGAGGGCTTTGCAGACTTTGTGGGCATCGCCCGGGGCCAGCTGGCGGACGCCGACTGGGGCCGCAAGGCCCGGGCAGGGGAGGACCTGCTCATCCGCAAGTGCCTGGGCTGCATGGAGTGCTTCCGCATTCTCAACGACGGCCTGCCCCTGGGCTGCACCCTGAACCCGGTGCTGGGCCGTGAGTTTGAGTGGGGCGACGAAAAGCTGACCCGCGACGGCGCAGGCCGGACCGTGGCGGTGGTGGGCGGCGGCCCCGCCGGCATGGAGGCTGCCCTGACCCTGGCCAAGCGGGGCTTCCGCACGGTGCTCTTTGAGCAGGCCGACCGCCTGGGCGGCACCGTGAACGAGGCGGCGGTACCGCCCCACAAGACCATGCTGGCGGAGTTTATCGCCACCATGGAGGCCCAGCTGCAAAAGGCCGGGGTAGAGCTGCGCCTGGGCAAGGCGGCCACCCTGGCAGACCTGGAGGCCACCGGGGCCGAGGCCGTGTTCCTGGCCGCCGGCGGCAAGCCCATCGCCCCCGCCCTGGAGGGCATTGACCTGGCCGTCACCGCCGAGGACGTCCTGGCGGGCAAGGCCACCGTCCGGGGCGAGCAGGTGGTTATCGTGGGCGGCGGCGTCACCGGCCTGGAGACCGCCGAGACCCTGGCCCCGGACCACAAGGTCACCGTGGTGGAGATGCTCAACAAAGTGGGCGGCAATCTCTACCCCAGCATCACCCTGCACCTGGCCCAGGAGATCATGAAGCACGGCGGCCTGATTGCCAAGGGCAAGCAGCTGGTCAAGGTGGAGCAGGGCGCCGTCCTGGTAAAGGACGTGGCTTCCGGCGAGGAGAGCCGCATCCCGGCGGACACGGTGGTCCTGGCCATGGGCGTGCGGCCCAACCGGCCCCTGTACGACGAGCTGCGCACCGCCTACGGCGACAAGCTGATCCTGGTGGGCGACAGCGCCAAGCCCGGCCAGATCTTTGACGCCCTGCACTCCGGCCACGACCGGGCCTTTGTCTACGGTCTGTAATCCAACCCCGCAATCCGCGGAGGGGAGCCGACGCTCCCCTCCGTTTTTTGGTGCAAAAAAGAGCGGGACGCCCAGGATGGACGCCCCGCCCGGAGAGAGGGAGACTATTTGGTGGTAAAGGTGATGGTGTCAGAGGTGAAAATGGTGTCCCAGCTGTCGTCGTCAATGATCTGGAACTTCAGCTCCACCTCGTCCACAGAGGTGATGTGGTTCTTCTCCAGGTCAGAGGACAGCAGGGTGATGTCGTCAATGGCCATCTTGCCGTCATAGACCGTGCAGGAGAAATAGGGGGTCACCATAAAGCCGTTGATGGACATATCCTCGCACTGGATCATCACGTTCCGGCCGGAGTGATTCTCCATGTACAGCAGCACGCCTGCACCCCAGAAGCTGTTTTCGTCCACATATTTGCCCACAATGCGGATGCCGTCCTGGTTCAGCAGCTCCTTGCCGGTGTCGTTGGGGGTGGTGTCCATCTGGTCGTAGGCAGAGGTGCGGATGGTGACGGGGTCGGGCTTGAACAGATCGTCCCAGGAGTCGGTGTCATAGACCCGGAAATAGATCTCAATCTCGCCCACGGTGCTGATGCCCGCGGCCTCCAGGCCGGAGGAGGACAGGTTCAGATCTTCATAGGTCTTTTTGCCCGCCGCCACCTCGCAGTAGAACAGGTCGCTGATCATGTAGTTGTTTACAATGAGCGCGTCGCAGCTGACGGTAACGTTCTGCGCAGAGTCGTTTTCCACCAGCACCTTGATCTCGTCGCCCCACAGGGCGTCGTGGACAAACTCTGTGGCGGTCACCTTGATGCCGTCCTGCTCAAAGAGCACCTGCTCCTCAATGGTGATTGCGCCGCTGCCGGCGGGCTTGGCGGCTTCCGGCTCGGTTTCCTCCTCGGCGGGCTTCGTCTCGGCGGGCTGGGCGGGGGGTTCTTCCTTGGCGGGGGCCTCCTCGGCCTTGGTTGTGTCCTCTGCAATGGGCTTGGTGGAGCTGGAGGGCTTGCTGCTGCTGCCCAGGGCCATGGCGGCAAACAGGCACAGCACCAGCACCAGACACAGCATACGGGTGATGGGTTTCATGTTCGTTCCTCCTTGTTCTCTGTGTAATCTATCCACAGCAGCATAGCCGCAATGGAAACCGCTTCCAGGGCCAGGTCGGCCCAGTCAAAGGTGCCGGGCAGCCAGCCGGGCAGCTGGGCCAGCTCCAGCCCTGCCCCCAGGGCCAGACTCGCCGCCCCGGCAGCCGGGCTTCGGCCCAGACACAGCCGCACCGCCGCGGCCAAGGCAGCTGCCCACAGGCAGTCCGGCAGAAAGTTCCGGGCCAGGGCCGCCGGAACTGCCCACACGCCGGCGGGAGAGAGGGCCGGCGGCTCCAGACCGGTCAGGGCGTATACCGCGGCGCTGATCCAGGTGTCGGGCCGCAGCAGCACGTAGCACAGCCCGCCCAGTACCAGGGGCAGGCCGATCCGCAGGGCCCAGCGCAGCGTACGGGCCATCCTCTCGCCTCCTTTGACAAACAAAAAGTGCGCAGCCGAAGCCGCGCACGAAAAACGCAGGCCCCAATTGCTGCGACACAACTCCCATACCCAAATACAAGTATGCGAAACAGAGCCTGTATTTTTACCGAAGTAAAAAAGCAGACTTGTATCTGGGTGTTTTAAGTTGTGCCGCAGGACCATTGTACCAGAGCCCGGAGGAAAATGCAAGGGGGATTCTGCAAAAATCAAGGGAATTGTCAACCACCGACACGGGCCGCCGGGGCAGACTGGCGGCACAGCTTCAGGCTCCGACGGCCCGGCGGCTTGCCTGTAGTATAGCACAAAAAATAAGGCCGGATTCCCCCGCCCGGGGGGAATCCGGTCAAACTATTTTCCTCAGTAGATCTGCACCGCCGAGCCTACCGGCACGTTGTTGTAGATCCAGATGCAGTCCTCATCCGGCAGGCGGACGCAGCCGGCGCTGGCGGGCTGGCCCATGGTCCAGTTTACAATGCCGCCGCCGTAGGCCGTGGGTCTGGAGTGGAAGCCCCTGGCCTCGTCAAACACCGACACATGGTGGCAGTAGTAGCTGGCGTACTCCCAGCGGGAGGTCTTGTAGCGGATGGTGGTGGACTCCACCGGGGTGGGGCAGCCGTTGCGGCCGCTGGCACAGGGGCCAGTGCGGACCAGCCGCCAATTGCCCTTGGAGCCCTGGAAGATGTTCACCGTCTGGGTCCAGGTGTTTACCCACACCAGATACCGGGTGTTGCTGCTCCAGCCCCGGACGTAGTTCACATAGTACTCCATCACCGCCTGGGAATACCGGCTGGTGGTGTAGTAGCTGCCGCCGTAGACGCTCAGGGCCCCGTAGGGGACCCAGCCCTCCTGGCCGCCGGGCAGCCGGATCCGGGCCCCGGTGCTTTTGCTGGATTTCAGCAGGGTGACCTGGGTGCCCGCGCTCACCCCCCGCAGGTAGCCGCTGAAGCTGCCGGAGTAGAGGTTGTAGCTGCTGTACAGGCTGGTGGAGTAGCGGATCCGGGCCTGGACGTTCTGGGTGCGGACCTTGGCGGCGGCCTGGCGGATGCCGTCCATCAGGCTCACCTGGGTGGTCACGCTGCGCTCCATGCCCTCGCAGCGGACAATCAGCTGCACCTGGGAGGACGTCTTCTGGGCGGCGGCCAGCGCCTGGCTGAAGTCTGCAAGCTCAGACAGGGCCGCCCCCTCCTGCAGCAGGAAGGATACCTGGCCGGTCACCGGGCTGCCGTCCACATACCACTGGGCGGTGGCAGGGAACTTCTTGCTGCCGCAGCTGGTAAGCCGGTACTGGAAGTTCACCCTGGGGCTGGCCACGGTGGGGTCGCCGGGGTGGCTCTCGCTGATCTGCAGGGCGGCAAGCTTGGGCTCTATCCGGTCAGTCCGGGTGCCCACGCTGCAGCTGACCCGGCAGCCGGTCCGCTCCACGGTCAGCTTGTCAATGCTGCCGCTGCCGTTGATGCCCACGTCCCTGGCCCGGACGGTCATGCTCCCCACCTGGCCGGACACCGTGAGATATACCCCGTCGGTGGCCACGGTGAGAGTGTCCACCCGGTTGGGGGAAAACACCACCACGTTGGCGTTGGCGGTCAGGGCGGGCACGTTGCAGAACACCCGGGTGAAGGCGTTGGCGCACACGGTGTTCACCCGGTCAGCCCCCAGCAGATCTGTGGGCCGGCACAGCACCAGCTGGTTCACCTGGCAGCCGGTCAGCCGCAGCTGCAGCTTGCCTGCCCCCTGGATCACCAGCCGCCCTGTGACGGTGAGCTCCTTCAGCTCCAGCTCCGGCGCGTCGGTACACAGCAGCAGGTCGCCCTCTACCGTGGCGCCGGGCTCCATGGCCTGGCCGGGCAGGGCATAGCTGCCTTGGGCGTCCTGGGGCAGGGTGTCCGCCACCCGGTCCAGGGCGTTGGCGAACACCTGGGCCAGCTCCTGCCGGGTGATGGACCCCTTGGGGTCCAGCCGGCTGCCCTTGCCCTGGATGAGCCCCTGCTCCAGCAGGGAGGCCACCGCCGGCACCGCCCAGGCGCTGACCGCGCTGTAGTCGGTGTAGCTGTACATCCGCTGGGGGTCGCCCCCGGCAGCGCCGAACATCCGGGCCAGCACCGTGAAGGCCTGCTCCCGGGTCAGGGTGCCCCCGGGGGTCAGGGTGCCGTTGCCGTTGCCCAGATAGATCTCCGCCGCCACAGCGCCTGCCATGGAATCGTGGTACCAGGCGCCCTGGGGCACGTCGGTAAAGCCGCTGAGATCCGCCAGGGTGGGGGTGCGCAGCACCCGCATCACCATGGCCGCCAGCTCCGCCCGGGTGATGTTGGCCTCCGGGGCCAGATCCCCGCCGCCCCGGCCCTGCATCAGGCCGTTGCGCACGGCAAAGAGCAGCGCCTGCCGGGCCCAGTTGTCGGGAATGTGATACTTCTCAATCAGCTCCTCGTCCGTGCGCTCCGCGTCCGGAATCTCCGGCTCGGTCTGGACGGGCTCGGTCTGGACGGGCTCGGTCTCTACCGGCTCGGTTTCCACCGGCGCAGTCTCTACCGG
>CAMOKD010000025.1:0-28129 GCA_946617435.1 uncultured Clostridia bacterium
CGGCACTTTGGCGATGGCAATCTGGGCATAGGAAACAAATAACGGCAAATTCCTGTTTGCCGAATAGATCTTCTATTTTCCACAGTTAGAACAAGCATCGGATTTTGCCCCACAAAATCCAAGAGACAAAACCGGCGTGACCGCAGCGGTCACGCCGGTTTCATATCCTTTTGAGCCGGTGATTGCCGCCTCAAAACAGCTTCTTTATGGAGTACGCCCCGAGGCGTGTCCGTTTTTGTCTGTTTGCCGGGTGCCCGGCGGGCAGCTTACGCCGCCCCGGCTGCCTGGTCCAGCACGCCCACGGCAAGGAGCAGCTCTGTCACCCCGGTGACAGGGACCACCTGGATCTTCTCCAGCACCTCCCCGGCCACGTCCTTCAGGTCATACAGATTCTCCTTGGGGATGAACACCTTGGTGATGCCCGCCCGCTGGGCGGCCATCAGCTTCTCCGGCAGGCCGCCGATGGGCGTGACCGCCCCCCGCAGGGCCACCTCGCCGGTCATGGCAATGTGGGGATCCACCACCCGGCCGGTGAGCAGGGAGGCCAGGGCCGTGGTCAGGGTGACGCCGGCGGAGGGGCCGTCCTTGGGCACGGCGCCGGCGGGGACATGGATGTGCAGGTCGCGGCCCTCCAGCCGGGCCGCCGCCTGGGGCACCAGGCTCTTCACAAGGCTGAGGGCAATGCGGGCAGACTCCTTCATCACGTCCCCCAGCTGACCGGTGAGGATCAGCTCTCCCTTGCCGGGCAGGAGCTTGGTCTCGATATACAGGATGTCGCCCCCCACAGGGGTCCAGGCCAGGCCCGTGACCACCCCGGCCTGGGGCACGGGGAGGATGGTATCGTGCCGGATGGGCCGGGTATCCAGCGAGCGGGCGACCTCCTCAGGCGTTACCTCCACCCGGATCTCCGGCTGGGTGGCCACCCGCACCGCCAGGCTGCGGCAGAGGGTGTCGATCTCCTTGCGCAGGCCCCGGACCCCGGCCTCCATGGTGTAGTCGGAGATCAGCGTCTGCAGCGCCCGGTCGGTAAAGGACATCTGCCCCGGGCCGATGCCCATGGCCTCCATGGACTTGGGCACCAGGTGGGATTTGGCAATCTGCAGCTTCTCCAGGGGGGTGTAGCCCCGGAACTGGATCACCTCCATCCGGTCCAGCAGGGGCTGGGGGATGGTATCCAGGCTGTTGGCGGTGCAGAGGAAGAGCACGTCGCTCAAGTCATAGGGCACGTTCATGTAGTGGTCGGTAAAGGTGCTGTTCTGCTCCGGGTCCAGCACCTCCAGCAGGGCGCTGGCAGGGCTGCCGTTGTAGGAGGCGGAGAGCTTGTCCACCTCGTCCAGCACCATAACGGGGTTGCTGGCCCCGCTCTTGTGGATGCCGTCCATGATCCGGCCGGGCATGGAGCCGATGTAGGTGCGCCGGTGGCCCCGGATGTCGCTCTCGTCATGGACGCCGCCCAGACTGACCCGGACATATTTGCGGCCCAGGGCCCGGGCAATGCTCTTGCCGATGCTGGTCTTGCCGGTGCCCGGCGCCCCCACAAAGAGCAGGATGGAGCCGGACTGCTGCTTTTTCAGGTTCATCACCGCAATCTGCTGGATGACCCGGTCCTTCACCTTGGAAAGGCCGTAGTGGTCCTCGTCCAGGATCTGGCGGGCCCGGTCCAGGTCAATGGGCTCGGCCTCGGCCTTTTTCCAGTGCAGGGTGGTGACAAAGTCCAGGTAGTCGTAGAGCATACCGGATTCCACGCTCTCCTTGCCCTCCTGGCGCAGGCGGTTAAGCACCTTTTCCGCCTCCTTGCGGGCGGTCTCGTTCATGCCGGACTCCGCAATCCGCTGGGCGAACTTTTGCACGTCAGTGACGTTTTCCGGGTGCATCTCGTCCAGCTCCTTTTGCAGGTGCTCCATCTGCCGCTTGATGGCGGCCTCCTTGTAGCGCTGCCGGTACTCCTGCTGCTGAGAGGAGTTGGCCTCGTTGGTGATGCGGCCCACCTCCATAAACTCGTAGAGCAGCTTTTCAATCCGCTCCGCCCGACGGGCCCGGCTGTCCTCGGCCAGGATCGCGTAGCGCTCCTCCTCGCTGAGCTCCAGCAGGGGTGACATGGTGCAGGCGGCCATCTCGATGGTGTCGATCTGCTCAATGAAGAACTCCGCCGTCTGGGCCCAGCGGAAGCCGGAGGCGAATTTGCGCATCTCCTGCCGCAGACCCCGGAGCTTTTGCGCCGCCAGGGTCTCATCCAGGTCCTCAATGTCCCGGCGGCGGGACATGGTGAGCTGAATGGTCCGGTCCGGATCCGCCTGGACGTGCTCCAGATTCACCCGGTAGTGGGTGCGCACCACCGCCCAGCCCTGGGGGTTCAGCTCGGTGATAGTGCCCGCCACGCCGATGGGATAGAAATCCTCCGCCGTGGCCCCGGCGGCCTTTTTGCCCCGGGCCAAAATCAGCACCAACCTCTCCCCCACGGACAGGCCCTTGTCCCCGGCGTGCTTTTGCAGCTGCTCCATCTGAAAATACAGGCTGGCCTCCGGGGCCAGAATCATTTGCGATACGGGTACGACTAACATTTTGGGTCCCTCCTGATGTTTTAACTGAATGTTCATTTATTATTTACAATTTGATGTCCCCTGCCCCGAAGGAGGCAGGGGGTTTTGTTACAGCAGCAGCATCTGCTGCAGCAGGGCAATCACCTCGGCCAGGTGGGTCTCCGCCTCGCCGGCCATGGAGAGCCGGTTCATGGCCAGAAACCGCACCGGCGAGAGCAGCAGGGCGCTGAGCGTCCAATCGCTGCAGGGGCGCAGCTCGCCCCGGCGCTGGTACTCGTGGATGGAGGCGAACACATCGCAGGAGCAGTCCTTTTCGCACACCTGGGCGGACAGGCTGGGGCAGCGGGAGCACTGCTCCACAAAGCTGAACACGTCCTCGTGCTCGGTGGAGTAGGCGTAATAGCCCCGGACCACCGCCTCAATCATGGCGCCGGCGCTCATCTCCGGGCCGATGCAGCCGGTGAGATACCGGTAGGACTGGTGGGCGTACTCCCGGAAGGCCTCGGCCAGCATGGCCTCTTTGCTGTCATAGTAGACGTAGATGGTGGCGGGAGAGACCCCGGCCTCCCGGGCGATTTTTGCCACGGAGGCCCCGTCGATGCCCTCTCGCAGAATCAGCCGGACCATGGCGTCTTTGATCCGCTGCTGCTTGCTCTCATCTCTGCGGCGCATCTGATCCCTCCCTTTTGGGTGTTGTGGATAAATAATAAACGATCATTCAGTTATTGTCAAGTGGGTGGGGTGTAACATTTTTGTGAACGCTCCGGCATCCTGCCGGAGACAGGGCGGCGGACAGGACTTGCCTGTCCGCCGCCGGAGGCCTGTGGGGCCCGGGGGATTACAGCCAATCGCCCTCCCAGGGCTGGATGCGCAGGGGCGGCTGCTCCAGCAGGGCCAGCTGGGCGGGGCTCAGATGCTTTTTGCGCACGATCACCTCGTAGACATACTCCCGGAAGTAGTGCTCGCTGCAGACAAAATAGCCCTTTCTGCCCACGTCCTCGCCCCAGCTGTTTTCAATCTTCCAGCGGTCGGGGCGGCCCTGGGCGTCAAAGTTGACCCCCACCAGGATCATAGCGTGGGTGGCAAAGCTGTCGTGGTACTCCAGCCGGTCGCCCTTGGACATGGTGAAGTCCACCCCGCCCATGAGGCCGGAGTAGTCCAGGCTGTCCGGGTCCCAGATGCCCTGCTGCCGGTCGCCCCAGGCGCCGGAGTCACAGCCGAACCACACGGGCTCGCCGTCACGCAGCTGGCGGATTGCCAGCTCCTCCATCTCCTCCACGGTGAGATTCAGATTGATCACGTCCCGGTTGGCCATGGAGCCCATGTAGTGGAACACATAGTGCAGGTTCATGGGCAGACCGTGGGTGGGATGGTTGGTGACGGTGATGTAGTCCTCCAGGCTGCCCCGGAGGAACTGGTCGTAGAAGTCCCGGCCGGTCAGGTCCCGGTGGATGTGATATTGGTTGTCCCTGTCCCGGTAGGCAAAGTCAAAGGCAGCGGGGGGCTCGCCAAAGGCGATGCACTCCATGCGGTAGATCTCCTCCAGCATGGCCTGCTTGGCGCTCTGGGGGTCCTCCTCCCGGGCAACCAAGCCCCGCAGCAGGGCGGCGTCCTTGCGCAGCAGGGTGTTGAGCAGCTTCAGGAAGGTCTCGGTGTGGGTGGACTGCCAGGTTTCCGGCATGGCGGTGGCGGGCACCACGCCGTATTTGGCCACCAGGTCGGTGGCCATGTCCCAGTAGCCCCCGTCCCCCACCCCGCCCAGGATGTACTCGTTCATCCGGTCGTTCAGGGGCTTGTGGGCATTGGCAATGACCAGCTCCAAAAAGTTGTTGGCCTTTTCCAGCTTGTCATAGAAGGACAGATAGTTGGCCGACAGCTCAAACTTGTCCAGCCCGCACTCTTCGGAGATCCGCTCCCGCAGGATGTTCAGCACCGCATAGAGCCAGCAGCGGCCGCTGCGCTGCTGCCAGGTGACGCCCCGGGTTTTCAGCTCCAGGGCAAAGTCTCCGTTCAGCTTTGCCGCCTGGGCGGGGACGTAGGCCAGATCCTTCAGCTCGGTTTTGGCCAGGGCCGCGTGGAGGGTTTTCAGCTCCCGCCGGCCGGCCTGGCTCTGCCGGAATTGGCAGAGCATGGAGGGTGTAATCTCGTGCATGGCCATCAGTTCTTCACCACCAGGGCAAATTTGGGCTTTTCGGGCAGGTATTTCACCCGCAGCTGCTTGCCCACAGTGAGGAAGGTAGGGGGATTGCCCAGCTTGGCCTCTACCGTCTGGCCCTCCGGAGTCTGGTATTTGACATAGTACACATAGTCCACGCTCCGGTTGCCGTCGGCATCCTCGCCCTCGTTTTCTTTGATGCGGCTGACCACTGCGTCAACCTCTACACCGTTTTGATTGATCTTGCGGCTGCGCAGGAAGTTGTACACAAAGCCGGCAATCACTGCCGCCACCGCCACGCCGATGAGAATGTAATACCACATGGTCGTTCCCTCCTCTAAGCTTCAGTTTCCAAAGTGGATGCGCATATAGCTGCGGGCCTCCTGGGTCTGGAGACCGAAGTCTGCAAGGACGTCGGCGTCCGGGGCCAGGCTGACCTGATAGCTGTCGGTTTCCACCGCCTGCAGCTGGTTGTAGTTTGCCAGGAAATCCTCGCTGCCGTCGGGCCGGAGATAGTCCACCGCGTTGCGCAGAGACTCCAGGGCCACATTGTCCAGCGCGCCGTATTCGGAGATCACAATGGTGCAGTCGCTCTTACTGCCCACCAGATACAGGCCGATCTTGCCCAGGTTGAAGCCCAGGTTGGCGGAGTCCTCCCCCAGGGGGTCGTAAAGCGCCAGCTGCTGCCGGTCAATCACCATCTGGTCCAGCTCCTTCATGTCGTAGGGGGCGTTGACCTTGAACTTGTAGGTGGTGGTGTTGGCCGTCTCGTCCTGCTCGATCAGCAGGTTGTCGCTCTCCAGCTCCAGCTGTGCCAGGCCGGAGAGATAGAAGATGGTGAGCTGGGGGTCCATACCCAGATACTGACCCACCACGCCCATCATCTGCATGGTCAGGTAGGCGCCCATAAAGTCGTCTGCGGCGTAGGTGGAGGTGAGATAGTCCCCCTCCAGCACAAAGTCCCGGCTGCCGTCGGCAAAGTCACTGCCGGTGATGTCCACGGTAATCCGGTCATCCCCCAGGGTCTCGGCGAAGGCCATATTGGGATTGGATTCCAGATAGGTGGCCTTCAGCTCGGCGTATTTGGAGTCTTGGGCCAGCATGGTGTCATAGATGCCCTGCAGCACAGTCTTGGGGTCTGCGGCGGTAGTCTGGGGCTCCGTGGGGGCGGCACAGGCAGCCAGGCTCAGCACCAGCACCAGGGCCAGGGCCGCAGTTACAATGCGTTTGGTCGTGTGATTCATATGTTCCTCCGCTTTCTATGTTGGGTAGATTCGTACGCCTACAGAATAGCACACAAACCGTACAGAACCGTTACAGGCAGGCGCTTACTCCCCGGCGACCAGCAGGGCGGACCCGGCAGGCAGCTCCAGGGTCCCGGACCGGCCGGGGGCCGGCTGGGTGTCTGCGCCCAGGAGCAGCTGGGTCCAGCTGCCCTCGGGCAGGGTGACGGAGAGGGGCTCCTCCCCGGGGTTTAACAGGGCGTAGCCCACCAGGGCGTCACCGTCCAGATAGCGGATTTCAATCACGGCGCCGTCCAGGATCTGACACTCCAGCCGAGCCTGCCACAGGAAGGGGTGGCTGCGGCGCAGGGCGATCAGGTCGCGGTAGTAGTCGTGCAGGGCCATCTCGTCGCTGCCGGGGACCAGCGCCTCCCAGTCCAGGTTGTTCACCGCGTCAGAGGAGGCGTAGGAGTTGGAGTCGCCCCCCTTGGTGCGGTACATCTCCTCCCCCGCCAGGAAGAAGGGGATGCCCTTGCCCAGCATCAGGGCGGCAAAGCCCAGACGGTTCATGGCCAGGCGCTGGGCCTGGTCCGCCTCGGGGTTGGAGACCTCCAGCTTGTCCCGGATGGTTTGGTTGTCGTGGCAGGCCATGTAGTTGAGCACCATGCCCTCCTCCACGCTCCAGCCGGTGAGGGTCCGGTCGGTGCCGCCCTCAAGGCCGAAGATCACCTTGCCGGCGGTGCCGTTGTTGGCCTTGCCGTTGAGATAGCCCCGGTCCTTGGCGTCAAAGACGCTGCCCTTCAGCCCGTCCCGGGTGGCGTCGTTGAACACGCCCACGGCGCCGATGGCCCCTTCAGAGGCCGTCACCTTGCCGATGTTCTGCTGGTTGGCCTGGAGATTCACGTTCAGCGGGGTGGTGCCGCCGGTCCAGCCCTCGCCGTAGAGCAGGGCCTGGGGGTTCACCGCGTGGACCGCCGCCTCCACCGCCTGCATGGTGTCTACGTCGTGCAGGGCCATCAGGTCAAAGCGGAAGCCGTCCAGCCGGTACTCCTTGGCCCAGTAGACCACAGAGTCCACCATGTACTTGCGGAACATCACCCGGTCAGAGGCGGTCTCGTTGCCGCAGCCGCTGCCGTTGGAGGCCGCGCCGGTGGGGGTGAAGCGGTAGTAGTAATAGGGCACCACCCGGTTCAGGTTGGAATCCAGGGCGTAGGTGTGGTTGTACACCACGTCCATCACCACGCCGATGCCCCGGCGGTGAAGGGCCTGGACCATCTGCTTCAGCTCGTGGATGCGCACCTCGCCATGGTAGGGGTCGGTGGAGTAGCTGCCCTCGGGGGCATTGTAGTTTTTGGGGTCGTAGCCCCAGTTGAACTGGGGCGCGTCGGAGCTCTCATCCACGGTGGCGTAGTCATAGATGGGCTGCACCTGGACGTGGGTGACGCCCAGCTGGGCCAGATAGTCCAGCCCCACCGGCTGGCCGGCGGCATTGGTGAGCCCCGTCTCTGTAAAGCCCAGGTACTTGCCGGGATACCGGCTGCCGGAGATGGCGTTGGAGAAGTCCCGGACGTGGATCTCCCAGATCACCGCCTGGTCATAGCGGGTCAGGCCGGGGTCAAAGGGCTCGTCCCGGAAGCCCTGGGGGTCTGTGGCGGCCAGGTCCACCACCATGCCCCGCTCGCCGTTGACGCCCACAGCCCGGGCGTAGGGGTCCACAGCCTCCTGGGTGCCCAGGGCGGTGGTGACCAGATAGGTGTAGTAGGTGCCGGGGCCGCAGTCCGCCAGGACGGACCAGACGCCCTGCTCGCCCCGCTCCAGGTCCAGGGTCCGGAAGGGATCACAGTCGTTACCGGCCTCAAACAGCTGCAGCTGCACCCGGCCGGCGGTGGGGGCCCAGAGCTTGAACAGGGTGCCGCCCTCCGTCAGGGTGGCGCCCAGGTCGTCGCCGTCGTAGGTGTATTGGGCCACAAACTCCGGCGTGTCGAACACCTGGGTGGGCACTGCGGGCAGGGGCTCAAAGCCCTCGATCTCCAGGGTGTAGGTTTTGGTCAAATCCAGCTCCCGGGCCAGGGTGATGACCCCGGTGATGACCTCGTTGTCCAGGCTGGACAGGCTCTCCACGGTGAGAGGGGTGTCGCCGTCCAGGACCCGGATCTGATCCAGACTGGTCAGGCGGGTGGCGGGGCTCAGGGTGTAGCGGATCTCCCGCAGGCCCACAATGGCCGCCATGCTGAGCTTTTTGGTCTGTTCCAAGGTGACGCCTCCGTCCTTGCTGAAATATTGGGTGGAATCTCCGGCCCGAAGATAGATTTCAGTGTCCGGCCCGGTGATGGGGGCAAAGCGGTCCTCCTCCACGTCCTTGGTGGCCTCCCCCCAGGAGGCCCCGCCGGGATCGGAGCAGTGGGTGCGGACAATAAAGCCCACCTCCTCAATCTCCTGGGGCACGTTCAGCACGCACTTGACCCCGTAGGCGCAGGGGTGGAAGAGATAGCCGTGGCCGTCGGCATTGGGATACCAGATCCACATGTCGCAGCGCGCATAGTCGGCGGTGGGGTCGCTCCAGTAGAAGGTGACCTGGTTGCAGCCGGGCTCGGGCTCCAGGGTGTACTCCTCCCCGTCAAAGGCCGGGGCCGCGGCTTCGGTGGTGGTCGCCGCGGCAGTCTCGGAGGCCGGGGCGGTCTCCGGGGCCGGGGCGGTGCAGCCGCAGAGCAGCAACAGGCACAGGGCAAGACAGAGGATTCGTTTCATTGGGATTCGCCGTCCTTTCTCTTTTTGAACACCAGCAGCTTGCTGAAAATATAGTTCAGAATGACAGTCAGCACGGAGATCAGAATCTTGGCAATGCTCAGCCCGCTGAGTCCCAAAATCAGATACCGCCCCGCGTGGAGCAGATCCTTGGCGGCCCAGAGCAGCAGCTCCTCAATGCCGAAGGAGGTGAGTCTGGCCCCCACAAAGGCGCCGAACTCCCGCAGGGCCACGGCAGGCTGCCAGCTTTTGCTCTCAAACACCCAGAGCTTATTGGTCACAAAGGCAAAGAGCACCGCCGCCGCAAAGGCCGCCGCGTTGTGCAGCAGGGCCAGGTCCTCCCCAAAGAGGTATTTCAGTACAAAGAACACCAGGTAGTTCACCCCGGTGGTCAGTACGCCGAATATCAGATAGGTCACCGTCTCCCGGTTGACCAGCTTGCGCAGCAGTTGTTTCATAAATGGCTCCTTCGGTATGATGATTCGGCTTCATAATACCCCGGAATCGGCAAAAAGTCAAGCGCTCATGGCAGATCCAGCCACGCAAGCCGCTGCTGCCAAAGGGCGCCGTCTGCCCCGGCAGTGGGTTGGGCCCCCAGCTCATCGGTGCAGTAGTCGGCAAGAAAGTCGGTGTACTTCACGGCGCCCCGGGTGTTGAAATGGATGGTGTCATACCAGTCCGCGGTGGGATCAATGTCCAGCCGGGTTTGCAGGTCGGACCAGTCCTCTACCCCTCGGCAGGGCATCTGCTCCAAATCGGCAAAGAGCTGCGCCGCTGCCTGGGTCGACATGGCCCGGTTGGTGGGCGCGTAATAGAACACACACTGGATCTGCCGCTGCTGGCACAGCTGGGCAATCTGCCGCAGATAGTCCAGGTTGTGGGCGTAGACCTCGGGCTCCGGCAGCTCCAGGGCAGGCCCGGCGGGCTCTGTCTGGTCGGTGGCCTCCGCCAGTGGGGTGTAGCCGCAGAGCATCCGCCCCTCCTCCGCCTTGGAGGGCTCCCCCTCCAGGCAGTCATACACCCGGTCGTGGAACTCTCCCAGCGGATACAGCGCAACCCCCAGGATCCCCTCCTCGCAGCTGGCTGCGGCCCGGAACCGGTCCGCTGAGAAGGGCATATAGACCACGTTGACCTTGGAAAACTCCTCATATAGGGGATACAGCGCCCCGGAGACCTCTACAAACACGTATTTGGGGCTTTGGGTCTTGAGACACTGGCGCAGATAGTACCAGGTCAGGGGTGTGGTCTGGGAGGGGCCCGCCATCACGTAGGAGGTCAGTCCGCTGCGGGCATAGAGCTCTGCAGGGATCACGTTGCAGTAGGCACGAGAGCTGCCCAAAAAGAGCACGTCGATGGTGTCAGGCTCCTCTTGCAGATAGGAGGACCAGACCGCTCCAAAGGTGGTGCGCTGGGGCATCATGGCGCTGCCCAGGCTGAAGAGCAGCCATGCCAGCAGCACAACGGTGAGCAAAAGCACCGCCAGCTCGTAGAACACACTTGTTTTTTTCATGACGCACCTCCCCTCAGTAGCGGAAATACACAAAGTCCTGGGCCTGGAAGCCGGCGCCGTACACGCCGAACACCGCCGCAATCAGCAGAAGCGCCGCCAGCACCCCGTAGCATGGCAGCACCCGCTTGGGCAGTCGGGTGCTGAACCATCGCCAGACACCGGGCAAATCCAGCACCGCGCACAGGGCGGTCACCAGGCTCAACACCCAGATCCTGGCAGGGCCATCGGCGGGCAGCCCGGGGTCTACCCGGCCAAAGCCCGTGTGGATCACCCCGGCAAGCTGGCCCAGGATCTGCCGGACCTGGGTCATGGACTCCGCCCTGAAAAACAGCCAGGTCATACTCATCAGGGCAAAGGTGACCACCCCTGCCAGGGCATTCCAGGCCAGTCGGCTTGCCGGCGCCCGAAGGGCTGCCTCCAGCCGCCTGCGTCCGGGCTGGAGAATACGCTCCGCCACCTGCAGCAGGCCATTGACCAGGCCCCAGGCCAGATAGTGCCAGGCCACCCCGTGCCACAGACCGCTCACAGCAAAAACCACCAGGATGTTGCACCAGGTACGCAGCTGGCCCTTCCGGCTGCCCCCCAGCGGGATGTACAGATACTCCCGGAACCAGGAGGTCAGGGAAATGTGCCACTTGCGCCAGAAGGAGGTGACGCTGGTGGAGTAGTATGGCGCGGTAAAGTTTTCCCGAACCGTGAAGCCCAGGGCCCCGGCCACACCGATCGCCATGTGGGAGTAGCCGGCAAAGTCAAAGTAAATCTGCAGACTGTACAGCCCCAGGGTCACCAGCCAGGTGGCGGGAGAGGCGTTCATGGCGGAATAGATCCTGCCCACTGTCAGGGCCAGGCTGTCTGCCAGGACCAGCTTTTCCACCATGCCCAGGGCAAAGCGGAGCAGCCCTCCCTTGACCTCCTCTGCGCGGAAGGGCCGGGGCTGCTTCAGCTGGGGCAGGAAGCTGCGGGCGTGACCGATGGGACCCGCCAGAATGCAGGGGAAAAAGACCACAAACAGTGCGTAATCCACCAAATCGCGCTCCGGCGCCATGCCGGGCCGGCCGGAATCCGGCCAGCTGCCCCGGTATACGTCCACCAGGTAGCCCACAATGGCAAAGGAGAAAAAGGAGATCCCCACCGGCATCACCAGGCGCAGCTCGCTGCGGGGCGCCAGCACCGGCAGCACCAGCGGCAGCAGCTTCAGCACCACCAGCAGCCCTAAGTGGAGCACACAGCCCAATGCCAGCAGCAGCCTGCCCCGTGTCCGGCTCCCGCCGGCACCGATGGCCCAGCCCAGGGCGTAGGACACCCCTGTGGAGACCAGCACCACCAGCCCCAGCGCCGGGGCAGCCCAGCAGTAGAATACATAGCTGGCTGCCAGCAGCCAAAAGCGGCGCAGCCGCCCGCGCAGCAAATAATATACCGGCAGAACCACCGCCAAGAACACGAAAAACGGAAAGGTCGTAAAGCTCATAATGACACCGGCAAGGGCCGTTCCTTTCAAAAGATGGGGTACCTGAGACAAAGCCCCCGCCGGGACCCCGGCGGGGGCGAATCAGATGTGCTTAGAAGTTGTGGTTTACGCTGCGCTTGACGTAGCTGGTGTGCAGCAGCTCGTGGGCTCTGTGAGAGCCGGGCTTGCCCAGGTAGGTCTCGTAAAGCTCAATAATCGCAGGGTTCTCGTGGGACTTGCGGAGCTTGGCGTCCTTGTCCAGGCTGTAGAGCACCTTGGCCCGCTCGGCCCGCAGGTCCACAAAGTTGCGGACGCTGGCGTGCTGCTGGGGCTGGCCGCCGCCGTTGACACAGCCGCCGGGGCAGGCCATGATCTCGATGAAGTGGTAGTTCTTCTCGCCGGACTTGACCATGTCAAGCACCTTGGCCGCGTTGGCCAGGCCGGAGGCAACCGCCACGTTGACGGTGAGGCCCGCCACCTCATAGGTGGCCTCCTTCACGCCCTCTACGCCCCGCACGTCGGTGAAGTCCAGCTTGCCCAGCTCTTCGCCGGTCAGGGTCTCCACGGCGGTACGCAGGGCCGCCTCCATCACGCCGCCGGTGGCGCCGAAGATGACCGCCGCGCCGGTGCCCAGACCCAGAGGCAGGTCGAAGGACTCGTCCGGCAGCTCGGTGAAGCGGATGCCCGCCCGCTTGATCATCCGGGCAAGCTCCCGGGTGGTGATGGAATAGTCCATATCGGGCACGCCGTTGGCGGCCTGGTCGGCACGGCCGATCTCAAACTTCTTGGCGGTGCAGGGCATGACGGACACGGTGACAATGTCGTGGGGGTCGATGCCCATCTTTTCGGCGTAGTAGCTCTTGGCAATGGCGCCGAACATCTGCTGGGGGCTCTTGCAGGTGGACAGGTTCTCGGTGAACTCGGGATAGTAGTGCTCGCAGTACTTGACCCAGCCGGGAGAGCAGGAGGTGATCATGGGCAGCACGCCGCCGTTCTGCACCCGCTGGATGAACTCGTTGGCCTCCTCCATGATGGTGAGGTCGGCACCGAAGTTGGTGTCAAAGACCTTGTCAAAGCCCAGGCGGCGCAGGGCAGCGGCCAGCTTGCCCTCAACATTGGTGCCGATGGGCATGCCGAAGGCCTCGCCCAGGGCGGCGCGGACAGCGGGCGCGGTCTGCACCAGCACATGCTTGTTGGGGTCTGCAATGGCGGCAAAGACGTCGTCAATGGATTCCTTTTCGTACAGGGCGCCGGTGGGACACACGGCGATGCACTGGCCGCAGGAGACGCAGCTGGTGTCGGCCAGGTCCATCTCAAAGGCGCAGCCGATGTTGGTCTTGAAGCCGCGGTTGTTGGCGCCGATGACCCCGATGCCCTGGGTCTTGGCGCAGGCTGCCACGCAGCGGCGGCAGAGAATGCACTTGGAGTTGTCACGGACCATGTGGGCCGCGGAGTCGTCCAGCTGGGAGGGGTTCTTCTCGCCGGCGTAGAGATTCTCGTTCTCTACCCCGTACTCCCGGCACAGGGCCTGCAGCTCGCACTCGCCGGAGCGGACGCAGGACAGGCAGGCGCAGTTATGGTCGGAGAGAATGAGCTCCAGGGTCTTTTTGCGGTAGGCCACCACACGGGGGGTGTGGGTAAAGACCTCCATATTGGGGGCAATGGGATACACACAGGCGGCGCACAGGCCCCGGGCACCCTTGACCTCTACCACGCAGATCCGGCAGGCGCCGATGGCGTTGATCTCTTTGAGATAGCACAGGGTGGGGATGGTGATGCCGGCCATACGGGCGGCCTCCAGAATGGTGGTACCCTTGGGAGCAGTCACTTCAATGCCGTTGATTTTGATGGTATATTGTTCCATGATCTGTTCCTCCTTACTTCTTGCTGATGGCCTTGAACTTACAGTTGCCCAGGCAGACGCCGCACTTGACGCACTTGTCGGCGTCAATGGCCACGGAGGCCAGCTTGTGGCCGGGGGCCACGTAGTCGGTTCTGCTGATGGCAGAGGCCGGGCAGTTGCGCATACACAGGCCGCAGCCGATGCACTTGTTGGGGTCTACCACAAAGCGGAGCAGATCCTTGCACACGCCGGCGGGGCAGCGCTTATCCACCACGTGGGCGATGTACTCGTCACGGAAGAAGTGGAGGGTGGACAGAACGGGGTTGGGGGCAGTCTGACCCAGACCGCACAGAGCGTTGGCCTTGATGTAGTGGCACAGCTCCTCCATCTTGTCCAGGTCCTCCAGGGTGCCCTTGCCCTGGGTGATTTTTTCCAGCATTTCCAGCAGGCGCTTGGTGCCGATGCGGCAGGGGGTGCACTTGCCGCAGGACTCGTCCACGGTGAACTGCAGGAAGAACTTGGCGATATCCACCATGCAGTTGTCCTCGTCCATGACAATGAGGCCGCCGGAGCCCATCATGGAGCCGATGGCGATGAGGTTGTCATAGTCGATGGGCACGTCAAAGTGCTGGGCGGGGATACAGCCGCCGGAGGGGCCGCCGGTCTGGGCCGCCTTGAACTTTTTGCCGTTGGGGATGCCGCCGCCGATTTCCTCGATAACCTCCCGCAGGGTGGTGCCCATGGGGACCTCCACCAGGCCGGTGTTGTTGATCTTGCCGCCCAGGGCGAAGACCTTGGTGCCCTTGGACTTTTCGGTGCCCATGCCGGCAAACCAGGCGGGCCCGCGCAGGATGATCTGGGGGATGTTGGCGTAGGTCTCTACGTTGTTCAGGATAGAGGGCTTCTGGAACAGGCCCTTCTCTGCGGGGAAGGGAGGTCTGGGTCTGGGCTCGCCGCGGTTGCCCTCGATAGAGGTCATCAGGGCGGTCTCCTCGCCGCAGACAAAGGCGCCGGCGCCCAGGCGCAGGCCGATGTCAAACTTGAAGCCGGTGCCCAGGATGTTGTCGCCCAGCAGGCCGTACTCGTGGGCCTGGTCAATGGCGATCTGCAGGCGCTGGACGGCGATGGGGTACTCCGCCCGGACGTAGATGTAGCCCTGGCTGGCGCCGATGGTGTAGCCGGCAATGGTCATGGCCTCCAGAATGGCGTGGGGGTCGCCCTCCAGCACGGAGCGGTCCATGAAGGCGCCGGGGTCGCCCTCGTCGGCGTTGCAGCAGACGTATTTCTGGTCGTTGTCATAGGCCCGGGCGAACTTCCACTTCAGCCCGGTGGGGAAGCCGGCGCCGCCGCGGCCCCGCAGGCCGGAATCCAGCAGGGTCTGGATGACGTCCTCGGGCTTCATCTCGGTGAGGACCTTCTTCAGGGCGAAGTAGCCGTCGGTGCCGATGTACTCGTCAATGTGCTCGGGGCTGATGCGGCCGCAGTTGCGCAGGGCCACACGGTTTTGCTTGCGGTAGAAGTTGGTCTGGTCGTAGCCGATGATGCCGTTTTCGGTGACGGTCTCCTGGTACAGATACTTGGTGACGGGCTTGCCCTCCACCAGGTGGGTCTTGACGATCTCGGGGATCATCTGCTCGGTGACCCGGGAATAGAAGCTGCCCTCGGGGTGGACGATCATCACGGGGCCCAGGGCGCACAGGCCGAAGCAGCCGGTCTTGATGATTTGGACCTCGTCCTCCAGGCCGTTGGCCTTCAGCTCCTTCTCCAGCCGGGCAATGAGCTTTTCACTGCCGGAGGAGGTGCAGCCGGTGCCGCCGCAGACGCAGATGTGGGCGCGGTAGTTCTCGTCCATCTGGCCGATCATTTCCTCATGGCGGAAACGGATATGGGGAGCCATCCGTTCACGGATCGTTTCCAGCTCCTGAATGGTAATGTTGCGCATCAGTATGCCTCCTCCCTTAGTTGTACTTGTCCAGGATGCCCTGGAGCATGTCGGGTGTGAGCCGGCCGTAGACGTCGTCGTTGATCATCATCACCGGTGCCAGGCCGCAGGCGCCGACGCAGCGGCAGGCCTCCAGGGAGAACTTGCCGTCGGCGGTGCACTCGCCCTCGTGGATGCCAAGCAGCTCGGAGAGCTTGTCATACACCGCCTGGGCGCCCTTGACGTAGCAGGCCGTGCCCAGACACACAGAGCAGCGGTAGCTGCCCTTGGGGGCAAGGGCAAACTGGGCATAGAAGGTGGCAATGCCGTAGATCTTTTCCAGGGGAATGCCGGTGCGGTCGGAGATCATGGTCTGCACCTCGATGGGCAGATAGCCGTAAATCTCCTGGGCCTTTTGCATAATGGGCATGAGTGCGCCGGGCTGGTCCTTCAGCTCGTCAATCATTGCCAGCAGCTTTTGCTCTTGTTCCTTCGTGCCACGGAAAGGAACGGTTGTCACTTTGCAAGCCATATGTTTTTATTTACCTCCTGTAGTAATAAGGCCATACAATCGGAGTATGCAGTCACATTTTAGCATTTTGTGAAGAAATTGTAAAGTAGAAATCGATTCTTTTTGATCGAAAATATTGGATTTTTTCCAAAAATCTCCGGGAAAGCCCGAATTTTTTTACCTATAAATTCGGTATGTTGATAGGTGAACAGAAAACCGGGCCGGGGAGATCCCCGGCCCGGGCGGCTTTAGTTGCCCCGCAGCTGTATGATTTGGTCCCGCAGCACGGCGGCCAGCTCGAATTCCATCATATGGGCGGCCTTGCGCATCTGCTTTTCCAGGCGGGCAATCTCCCGCTCCCGCTCCTCCTTGGTCAGCTTCATGCCGTTGGCGGACAGGCGCTCGGTATCCTGGCGGCTGATCTCGATGAGCTCGTGCACGTCCTTGACAATGGTCCTGGGCACAATGCCGTGGGCCTGGTTGTAGGCCTGCTGGATGCCTCGGCGGCGTTCCGTCTCCCGGATGGCGTAGGCCATGGCGTCGGTGGTCTTGTCGGCGTACATGATCACCCGGCCGTCGGCGTTCCGGGCCGCCCGGCCGATGGTCTGCACCAGGCTGGTGGGGCTGCGCAAAAAGCCCTCTTTGTCCGCGTCCAGAATGGCCACCAGGGAGACCTCCGGCAGGTCCAGGCCCTCCCGCAGGAGGTTGATGCCCACCAGCACGTCAAACCGGGCCATGCGCAGATCCCGGATGATCTCCATCCGCTCCATGGCGTTGATGTCTGAGTGCATATACCGGACCTTGACCCCGCTCTTTTGCAGGTGGGCGGTGAGATCCTCGGCCATCTTTTTGGTCAGGGTGGTCACCAGCACCCGCTCGTGCCGGGCGGTGACGGTGTGGATTTCCCCCAGCAGGTCGTCGATCTGGCCCTGGATGGGCCGCACCTCCACCGGGGGGTCCAGCAGGCCCGTGGGGCGGATCACCTGCTCCACAATCTGGCCCGCCCGCTGGGTTTCAAAGGGGGCGGGGGTGGCGGAGACGTAGATCACCTGGCCCAGCTTGGACTGGAACTCCTCAAAGTTCAGGGGGCGGTTGTCCAGGGCGGAGGGCAGGCGGAAGCCGTAGTTTACCAGGCTCTCCTTTCTGGACCGGTCGCCGTTGTACATGGCCCGGACCTGGGGCAGGGTGACGTGGCTTTCGTCCACAAAGAGCAGGAAGTCCTCCGGGAAATAGTCCAGCAGGGTCATGGGCGGGGTGCCCGGGGCCCGGCCGGCAATCACCCGGGAGTAGTTTTCAATCCCGGTGCAGAAGCCGATCTCCTGCATCATCTCCATGTCGTACTCCGTGCGCTGGCGGATGCGCTGGGCCTCCAGCAGGCGGCCGTTTTCTTTAAAATACTGCTCCTGGGCCTCCATCTCCCGGCGGATCTCCACCAGGGCCCGGCGCATCTTCTCCGGGGTGGTGACGTAGTGGGAGGCGGGATAGATGGCCACGTGGGAGACCACCCGCTCGGCAATGCCGGTAACGGCGTTGATCTCGCTGATCCGGTCCACCTCGTCGCCGAAGAACTCCACCCGGATGGCCCGGCCGGCCCAGTAGGCGGGATAGATCTCCACCGTGTCCCCCCGGACACGGAAGTTGTTGCGGGCAAACTCCACGTCGTTGCGCTCGTAGCGGATGGAGATCAGCTTTTTCATCAGCTCCTCCTGGGGATACTCCATGCCGGTGCGGAGGCTGATGACCATATTCTGGTAGTCGATGGGGTCGCCCAGGCCGTAGATGCAGCTCACCGAGGCCACCACAATCACGTCCCGCCGCTCAAAGAGCGAGGAGGTAGCGCTGTGGCGCAGGCGCTCGATCTCCTCGTTGATGGAGGAGTCCTTTTCGATATAGGTGTCGGTGTGGGCGATATAGGCCTCCGGCTGGTAGTAGTCGTAGTAGGAGATAAAGTACTCCACCGCGTTTTCCGGGAAGAACTCCCGGAACTCGCTGCACAGCTGGGCGGCCAGGGTCTTGTTGTGGGCCAGCACCAGGGTGGGCCGGTTGAGCCGGGCGATGACGTTGGCCATGGTAAAGGTCTTGCCCGAGCCCGTCACGCCCAGCAGCACCTGCTCGGCCAGGCCGTACTCCACCCCTTGGGCCAGCTTTTCAATGGCCTGGGGCTGGTCCCCGGTGGGGGCGTAGGGGGCATGCAGTTGAAAGTCCATAGGATCTCCTTTGGGGCGCTCAGGCGCCGCCCATGAGTCGGTATTTCACCAGGGCCAGGGCCTCCCGCAGCACATAGGTGGGCTTGGAGTACCAGTTGCTCCGGGCGGCCAGTCCCCTGGCGTCCAGATGCAGCTCCTCGGCCATGATCAGGGCCCGGTGGATATGGAAGTCGTTGCTGATCAGGGCAACCGGGCCGGAGAGACCCTCCCGCTCCATCAGGGCCATGGAGAAGCGGAGATTTTCCAGGGTGATGTGGGACTGATCCTCCAGCCGCAGCCGGGCGGGATCGATGCCCAGCGCCACCAGACCCCGGCGCATGCACTCGGCCTCAGAGATCTCCTCCCCCGGGCCCGTACTGCCGGACAGGATGGCCACAGTCTCCGGGTTTTGGCGCAGATAGTCTGCCGCCGCCTGGATGCGGTATTGCAGCAGCAGCGACGGCTGGGTGCCCCGGACCTGGCAGCCCAGTACGATCACCGTGGGGCAGGGCACGTCGGGACTGGCCCCCATGTCGCCCATGACCCCCACACTGAGCACCGCCAGCCAGCCCAGGATTGCCAGCACGCCGGCCCCGGAGGCCAGCAGCAGCACCCGGCCCCAGAGCCGCCGCCAAAGTCTTTGCAGCAGGCGGATGCCCTCGGGCTGCCACAGGGCCCAGGCCATCAGCACCAGGCCCCCGGCCGTGCCCAGGGCATTGGCCAGGCCGAAGATCCCCCCCACAATGGGGCCCAGAAACACCAGCACCACCAGCACACCCAGCCAGAACAACCACCGGCGGGCCCTGGGCAGGGTCCGCCAGCGTTGGGCCAGGGTGCGGCGCAGGCCGCTCACAGGGCGTCCTCCCCGGCGGGCAGGTCCACCACCGTGGGGACCACCCCCAGGGCAGGCAGCAGCACGCCGGTGAGATCGGCCGTGGAAAAGGCCAGGGTGGAGGTGTTCAGGCAGGGGTGACAGCCCACCTCCGGCAGGGAGAGCACAGGCCGGTCAATCACCAGCCGGACCCGGTGGTCGGGGTCGTTCTTCAGCCCCAGCACGCTGAGGGAGCCCGGGGTGATGGCCAGCAGCCGTTCCATATCCCGGTCGGAGGCAAAGCTCAGCCGGGCGCAGCCCAGGGCCTTGGACAGGAACTTGGTCTTAAAGACCTTGTCCCCCTCCATCATCAGCAGGTAGAAATCGGTCTGCTGCCGGTTGGTCAGCAGCAGATTTTTGCAGATGGGGCAGCCCAGCTCCTGCTCGATGGACCTGCACAGCTCCATGGTGGCAGCCGGGGCGTGGTCCACCCGGCGGTAAGCAATGCCCAGCCGGGCAAGCAGGTCGTAGCAGGCCTGTTTGATCTCAATATCCGTAGGGGTGCAGGTCATCGGCGGTGATCTCTCCTTCATAGGGGTTGTATTTTTCGGTGATCAGCTCTGCGGCAGCCTGGCGCCACTCCACGTAGTAGGAGCCGCCGTTGACCGTGGTGGGCTCGCCGGGCAGGGTGTCGCTCTCCAGCCGGTCGGTGCCGCAGTGGGCCACGGCCTTCATGATCCAGGACAGGTTCCGCCAGCTGAGATCGGTGGTGGTGTTGCGCATCACCAGGGCCAGGGCAAAGGGGGCCTTGTAGAGCTTCCAGGGGGTGGCCCACTGCTTCATGGCCTGGCCCAGGAAGTCCCGCTGGACCTGGATCCGGTCCAGATCCGCCATGGTGTAGCCGGAGCGGTACCGCACCAGCCACATGGCCTCCTGGCCGTTCAGCTTCTGGCTGCCGGCCTTCAGGTCAATAAACAGGTCCTGGCTGGGGTCGTTGTAGTACATATCCATGGGCACGTCGTAGCGCACGCCGCCCATGAGATTTACCAGGTCTACAAAGCAGTCCAGGTTGATGAGCATATAGCCGTCCGGGCGGTAGCCCACCAGGTCCTCCACATAGCCCATGAGCACGTCCATGCCCTCCTCCCCGGCGCCGTTGGCTCCGTAGGCGCCGTTGAGCTTGGGCACGGCGCTGGTGCGGTTGACCATGGTGTCACGGGGCAGGCTGAGCAGCCGCAGCTGCTTGCCCGGCCGGTCAATGTACAGCAGCATCATGGTGTCGGTCCGGGTGCCCTCGGCGTCGGTGCCGCACAGCAGCACCGTGCAGACCCCATCCTTCCGCACGCCGGCAGGCCGGTCGGTCTCGGGCATCTTGGCAAGGAGCAGGATCCCCGCCGTGCACAGCACCAGCACCGCCAGCAGGGCCGCCAGCAGCCGCACCAGCACGCCGAAAAAGCCCACTCTGCGCCGGGGCCGGGTCTTCCCGGCCGGGGCTGCCGCCCGGGCCCGGGGCGCGGGGCGGGCCGGCCGCCGGGCAGGGGCCGCCCCAGGGGCGGGGCGGACCGGCCGCCGGGCAGGGGACGCCCCGGGGGCCGCCGACCCGCTCTCGTGGAGGCGGCGCATATTCTCTACGCTGAACTCCGGCTGCTCGTCTCTGGGCTGGGGCCTGGCCGGTGCGGCGGCAGGGGCCGCCCCGGGGGCGTCGGGATAGACGTCGTCAAAGTTGAAGTTGTAGTCGTCCCAGTTGATCTCCCCGCCGGACTGCTCCCGGCCCGGATAGGGGTCCCGGGCGGGCAGGCTGCCGGCAGCCCGGGCGCCGTAGACCTGTGCGGCACGGGCCGGTTCCCGCTCCGGGCCCGCGGCCCGGGCCGCTCTGCCCTCTGCCGGGGCCCTGGAGGGCCGGGGGGCGGCAGAGGCCGCCCGGGGCGCCCGGGCTGCAGGCTGGCCGGCGCGCCGGGCATCCCGCTTTTCAAAGGCCTCGTCAATGGGGCGGAAGAAATAATCGTTGTTGTCGTTGGCCATAGACTACTCCTGTTGGTTCACATGGTCGATAAAGCGCAGGAAGGCGGCCTGGCCCTCGGCGTTGCGCTTGTACACACCGGCGTGCTCCAGCACCTGGGAGAAGACCACGCCCACCTCCCGGCGGATGATCTCGCTGACGTTGTCGGGGGTGAAGGTGTACTTCTGCTGCAGGGCTCTGGCCCAGGGGGCGTGCTTTTCGGTGAGCTCGTCGTGCTCCAGGTCGCCGCCGCAGAGCAGCAGCTCCTCCACCCGGGCCAGCTCCCGCTTCAGTCTGGGCGGCAGCACCGCCAGGCCCATCACTTCGATCAGACCGATGTTCTCTTTTTTAATGTGGTGCAGCTCGGGATGGGGGTGGTACACACCCAGGGGCAACGCCTCGGTGGTGATGTTGTTGCGCAGCACCAGGTCCATCTCATAGTCGCTGCCCTGGCGGCGGGCAATGGGGGTGATGGTGTTGTGGGGGACGTCCTCGGTCTTGGCAAAGATGTAGGCGGACTCGTCGGTGTAGCCGCGCCAGGCCTTCAGGATCTTCCCTGCCAGCAGGGCCAGCCGGGCCTTGTCGGCGCAGCGCAGGCGGATCACGCTCATGGGCCAGCGGACGATGCCCGCCCGGACGTCCTCAAAGCCGGCAAAGGTCAGCTCCCGCTCCACGGGGGCGGTGGCCATGGCAAAGGTGTACCGGCCGCCCTGGAAGTGGGCGTGGGTGAAGATGCTGCCGCCCACAATGGGCAGGTCTGCGTTGGAGCCCATAAAGTAGTGGGGGAAGAGGGTGACAAAGTCCAGCAGCTGGCGGATGGCGTGGTCGTCGATCTTCATGGGCGAGTGCTGCCCGCTGAAGGCGATGCAGTGCTCATTATAATAGACGTAGGGAGAATACTGGAGGAACCAGTCCTCCCCGTCCAGCACCATGGGGATGATCCGGTGGTTCTGCCGGGCGGGGTGGTTGAGCCGGCCGGCGTAGCCCTCGTTCTCCTTGCACAGCAGGCACAGGGGATAGCCGGTCTTGGGGGCGGCCTTCATGGCGGCAAGGGAGGTGGTGGCCTTTTCGGGCTTGGTGAGATTCACGGTGATGTCCAGCAGGCCGTATTCGGTCTCCGCCTTCCAGCACAGGTTGCGGCGGATCCGGTCCCAGCGGATGTAGTTGGTGGCCCCGCTGAGCTTGTAGTAGTAGTCGGTGGCCTGCTCGGGGTCGGCGTCATACAGGGCGCGGAACTTGGCCCGGACCTGGGAGGGTCTGGGGGTGAGGCAGCCCATGAGCTCGGTGTCGAACAGGTCCCGGGTGGTGGGATCGTCCTCTACCAGGCCGTTTTGGCAGGCGTAGTCGGTGAGCACCTGCAGCGTCTCGGGCAGATCCCAGTCGGGGATCCGGTCCGGGGCCTCGTACAGGTCCAGCTTCAGCCGGGAGAGCAGGCTGTTGACTGCAAAGAGTTCATCCTCGGCCTCGATCAGGTGGTTGGATACGGCGTAACGGACCAGGTTTGCAATTGCTTCATAGATCATAATAGCACCTCTTCATTCTGTCTGGAAAGTGGCGGAAGGTTGGACACACTGGTATAAACCTGCGCGGAGAACCGGCTCCAGGGCTCCGGCAGGGTGGGCTTGGCGTAGAAGGACATCCGCCTGCCGGTCTGGGGGTGGACAAACTCCAGGGTACAGGACCACAGGGCGATGGGCCCGCCGGTGTTCCGGCTGCCGTAGCGCACGTCCCCCCACAGGGGCAGACCCCTGGCGGCCAGCTGGGCCCGGATCTGGTGGGTGCGGCCGGTATAAAGCCGGATGCGCAGCAGGCTGAGCTGCGCCTCGGGCAGGCTTTGCAGCACCCGGTAGCTCAGGGCCGCGGGCCGGACCCCCTTGCGCTGTCTTTGGACCACAAAGGTCTTGTTGGTGTTCCGGTCGTGAAACAGCAGGTCCTCCAGCACGGCGGATTCCTGGGCCGGGATGCCCTGGGTGACGGCGTAGTACTCTTTGGTCACGTCCCGGTCCCGGATCTGCCCGGTAAGGGACGCTGCCGCCTGGGCGCTCAGGGCCAGCACCATGAGCCCGCCCACGTCCCGGTCCAGCCGGTGGACGGTGCGGACCTGGCCCTCCAGGCCCTTGGCCTGCAGATAAGACGCTGCCAGCGCCGGAAGGTTCCGCCCGGCGCCGGGCTCGGAGAGCACCCCCGGGGGCTTGAGACAGACCATCACCGCCTGGTCACGGTAGAGCACCTGCAAAGAAGTCTCCTCCACGGCGGCACCTCCTTTCGGCGAAAATCGCTCTGCGCCTAGTATAGCAAACCCCAGGGCAAACAGCAAGCCCCAATGCCGGAATTTAACGGAAAATTCACCCCTGTTCCGGCCCGGCGATTGACAAACGCACCCGGGCAGGGTATAATTTGAGCCGAATTCATCTCTCACTCCCCGGGCCCTGCCGGCATAGGATGGGCCGTGGAGGTGAGACAATGCTGGGAAAGCTTTTGCTCTGCGCCGTGCTCAGCGCGGCGCTGCTGTGGGCCCTGGCTGCGGCGCTGGTGTATCCCCTACAGCGCGGGGCGCTGACCCCCGTGCTTTGGGACAGGGGCAGCGGCCCCCGGCTGGAGGCCGGCTGCAGAGCCTGGCGCCTGCTGCGCCGCATGGGCCTGGCAGAGGGCGACGCGGTGCTGGTCACCGACGACCTGGACCCCGCCGGCCTGGCCCTGGCCCAGGCCCTGGCCCGGGCTGACGACGGCGTCCGGCTGTGCCGGGCCCAGTCCCTTTTTCAGATTTTGCAAAACGGAGAGTGACACATGCAACCTGAACAGGAGCTGCTCCGGGGCAGCGTGGCCGCGGTGGTCTATCAGAACCCGGAAAACGGCTACACCGTGCTCCGCCTGGCCTGCGAGGACGGGCAGACCGTCACTGTGGTGGGGATCATCCCCGTGCTCAGCGTGGGCGAGCGGCTGATGGTCACCGGCCACTGGGTCAGCCACAGCACCTACGGCAAGCAGCTGGAGGCGGAGTATCTGGAGCGGCTCATGCCCGAAACCCGGCAGGAGATCCTGGCCTACCTGTCCTCCAGGGCGGTGAAGGGCGTGGGCGCCAAGCTGGCCGCCCGGATCGTGGAGCGCTTTGGGGAAAACAGCCTGGAGATTCTGGAAAACCAGCCCGAGGAGCTGGCCAAAATCTCCGGCATCTCCCACGACAAGGCCATGGCCATTCACGAAAGCTTTGTGCGCCAGGTGGGCGTGCGGCGGGTGGTGGAGTTCCTCACCCGCCACGGGCTGCCCGGTGAGCTGGCCGTGCGGGTGTACCGGGCCTATGGCGAGCTGTCGCTGGAGGCCCTGCGGGACGACCCCTATCTGCTCACCGGCGCCTTCTTTGACGCCCCCTTTGCCGCGGTGGACGCCTTTGCCCTGGACTGCGGGGTGGAGGCCGACGACGAGCGCCGGGTGGAGGCCGGCATCCTGTTTGAGCTGACCTACAATCTCCAGCTGGGCCACACCTTTCTGCCCCTGGACAAGCTGATTGCAGCCACGGCCCAGTTTTTGGGCCTGGACACCCAAACCATCACCGCCGGCGCCCAGCGGCTGACCGAGCAGGGCCGGATGGAGTGCGAGCAGATCGCCAATCTCACCGCCGCCTACCTGCCGGACTACAGCCAGGCGGAGCGGTATCTCACCCACCGGCTCAGCGCCATGGCGGCAGCCGGGGTGGACTGCCCCGCCGGGGTGGAGGCGGAGATCGACCGGGTGGAGGCCCGGTGCGGCATCCAATACGCCCAGCTCCAGCGGCGGGCCATCCGGGCCGCGGCGGAGCACGGCGTGGTCATCGTCACCGGGGGCCCCGGCACCGGCAAAACCACCACCCTGGCAGGGATCATCCAGCTGTTTGAGTCTATGGGGCTGAAAACCCTCCTCTCCGCCCCCACGGGCCGGGCGGCCAAGCGCCTGTCTGAGCTCACCGGCCGGGACGCCAGCACCATCCACCGGCTGCTGGAGGTGGACATCGCCCCGGACACCGGGCTTATGACCTTCCTCCACGACGAGAGCAGTCCCCTGCGCTGCGACGCGGTGATTGTGGACGAGACCTCCATGGTGGATCTGCTGCTGATGCACGCCCTGGTCTGCGCCCTGCCCCCCCGGTGCCGGCTGGTGCTGGTGGGCGACCCGGACCAGCTGCCCTCGGTGGGCGCGGGGAACCTGTTCTCCGACCTGATCCGCTGCGGCAAAATCCCCACCGTGCGGCTGACGGAGATCTTCCGCCAGGCCCGGGAGAGTCTGATCGTCATGAACGCCCACGCGGTGAACCACGGGCAGATGCCCGTGCTGGACCGGGTGGACAAGGACTTCTTCTTTCTGCGCCGGCGCAGCCCCGAGTCTGTGGCCCAGACCGTGACCGAGCTGTGCAGCCGACGCCTGCCCCAGAGCATGGGCATTGACCCCACGGACATCCAGGTCCTCTCCCCCACCAAAAAGGGCGAGGCCGGCACCTTTGCCCTGAACAAGCTGCTCCAGCAGGCCCTGAACCCCCCGGCCCAGGGCAAGCCGGAAAAGGCCTTCGGCCCCTACGTCTTCCGCCTGGGCGACCGGGTGATGCAGGTGCGCAACAACTACGACATGATTTGGAAGCGGGTGGACGGCCCGGGGCTGGGCTCCGGCATCTTCAACGGGGACATCGGGGTGATCCGGGCCGTGGACCACGAGCAGGAGACCCTGACCATCCGCTTTGACGACCGGGAGGCCGAGTATCCCTTTGAGCTGCTGGGCGAGCTGGAGCCCGCCTATGCCATGACCGTCCACAAGAGCCAGGGCAGCGAGTACCGGGCCGTGGTGCTCTGCGCCTGGCGGGGCTCCCCCTATCTGCTCACCCGGGGGATCCTCTACACCGCCATCACCCGGGCCCGGGATCTGCTGGTGGTGGTGGGGGACCCGGAGGTCCTGGCCGCCATGGTGGCCAACGACCGGCAGCAAAAGCGCTACAGCGGCCTGTGCTGGCGTCTGCGCCGGGCCGACCTGCCGGCGCAGACGGGAATGTCTTGATTCATGGGAGAAAATATGGTACAATCCAATTGGCGCACGCCCCTGACCTGGCTGGCGGAGCTGGTGTATCCCCCCAGGTGCCTGGTCTGCGGGGCGATCCTGGACCGGGGCGCTGTAGAGATCTGCCCCCGGTGCCGGGCGGCCCTGCCCAAGCTGGCAGACCGGGTGACCAAAGAATCCGGCGTGCCGGTGTGCATCTCCGCCTGGTCCTACGAGGGGGAGCTGCGGCAGGCCATCCTGCGCTATAAATTCGGCGGCGAGCAGAGCTCTGCCCCGGCCCTGGCCGGGCTGCTGGTCCAGGCCCTGCAGGAGGAGCTGCCCGCCCTGCCCTACGCCCCCCAGGCGGTCACCTGGGTGCCATTGAGCCCCAAGCGCCTGCGCCAGCGGGGCTATGACCAGGCCCTGCTGCTGGCAAAGCAGGTGGCCGGGCAGCTGCAGCTGCCCCTGGTCCGCGGTCTGGACCGGGTGCGGCACACCGGACGGCAGTCCTCCATGCACACCCTGGCCCAGCGGCGGGAAAACATCGCCGGGGCCTTTCGCCCCCGGCAGGAGGCCGGGCTGCAGGGGCTGCGGGTGCTGCTGATTGACGATATTCTGACCACCGGCGCCACCCTGGCCGAGGCGGCCAAAGCCCTGAAGCAGGGCGGGGCCTCCAGGGTGGTGGCCGCAACACTGGCGAAAACGCCGCGAAACAGGTGATATTATGTCTATTTTATCCAGAGATCTGGGCATCGATCTGGGCACGGCCAACGTGGTCATCTATGCCGAGGGCAAGGGCATCGTCCTGCGGGAGCCCGCAGTGGTGGCCGTGGACAAGAACACCGGCAAGGTGCTCAAGGTGGGCTCCGCCGCCCGGAATATGCTGGGCCGGACCCCGGGCAATGTGGTGGCCATGCGTCCCATGAAGGACGGGGTGGTCTCCGACTACGAGCTGACCGAGCGGATGCTCACCGAGTTCTTCCGGAAGATTTTTAAATACTCCTTTGTAAAGCCCCGGGTGATCATTGCGGTGCCCAGCGGCATCACCAGCATTGAGGAGCGGGCCGTGGTGCAGATTGCCATGGAGGCCGGCGCCCGCCGGGTCTATCTGACCCAGGAGCCCCTGGCCGCCGCCCTGGGCGCCAACCTGAGCTTTGCCGGCCCCGACGGCCACATGGTGGTGGACATCGGCGGCGGCACCACAGACATCGGGGTGCTGTCTATGAACGGGCTGGCCAACGCCTCCTCCATCAAGGTGGCGGGAGACACCTTTGACGACGCCATCATCCGGTATCTGCGCAAAAAGCACGGCATCCTGGTGGGCCAGAACACCGCCGAGGAGATCAAGATCACCGTGGGCTCCGTGTATCAGCGGGAGGAGTCTGTGACCACCCAGGCCAAGGGCCGGGATTTCAAAACCGGTTTGGCCAAGGACATTGAGGTCACCTCTGAGGATATGCTGGAGGCCCTGCGCCGCCCCGCAAGGCAGATCACCGACGAGATCCTCTCCGTGCTGGAGCAGACCTCCCCCGAGCTGGTAGCGGACATTGCCCGCAACGGCATTGTGCTGACCGGCGGCGCCGGCCAGATCTGGGGCATGGACAAGCTGATCACCGAGCGCACGGGCATGCGCTGCACCGTGGCCGACGACGCGGACTCCTGCGTGGCCTACGGCTGCGGCAAGAGTCTGAGCTGGATCAACCACATGCAGGAGGGCCCCATCAACATTGCCCGCCGCCGCCTGCTGCGGGAGTAACCCGGCGCCCCACGCAAAGCATCCCGGTCGGAACCCCCGACCGGGATGCTTTTTTGCACTTTTTCACTTTTGCGGGGCAGCGCGTGGGGACCCGGCAGCTTGGTGGGCCCGGACAGGAGCGGGGAACCCTGCCGGGCCTGTGCTGTGCGTCGAGGCAGCTGCACCGGATTGCGAAAATCGAACATTTCTCACCGGAAATCCGTGCAGTTACAGTGAAAACAGCTTGAAAATCAAACTATTTGTGGCTGTGGACCAAAGAACCATCCCCTGGGCCATGTCTAACAGGGCTCACTTTTGTGCGCCGTTTTCCGCTATCTTGGACAGTTTATTTTCGCATTAACCGTCCCCTGGACCAGAATCGTACAGTCCCCTTAAACCATCCCCTGGTCCATTGTCTATAACAGTTTTTTCCAATTTTCTATTCCAACAGCTTCCTTCCCATCCAACATTCAGAACGAAATTAAACCAATAGTATTCATCATCC
>CAMOKD010000026.1:0-28020 GCA_946617435.1 uncultured Clostridia bacterium
CGCTGCGGGCAAGAAGTCCTACCTGGCGGTATCCCATAGACGCGTGAAAGGCCATGGAGGCCTGATTGCTCCGGGTTACCAGGGCGTAGAGAATCTGCCAGCCGCCGGCTTGTAGCTGCCGCTCCAGGGCGGTGTACAGGATCTTGCCCAGTCCCCTGCCCCGGGCCTCTTGGGAAAGGTAAATGGTCACGTCGGCACACCAGGCGTATGCCGTCTTTTCAAAGGCAGGCGCGGCAAAGGCATAGCCCAGCACCCGGCCTTCCTCCTCCCAGACAAGCCACGGCCAGGCTGTGGTCAGGGTGCGGATCCTGGCCTCCATCTGCTCCGGTGTGGGCGGAACGTACTCAAAGGTAATGGCAGTGGATTCTACATAGGGCCGGTATATGGCGGCAAGCCGCGCCGCGTCAGCAGGGGTTACAGGTCGGATGGACATGACGGCCACCTCCTTTTTTCGGTCTATTATACCACAGGACACGGCCGGTGAAAAGAGGGCGTCTTTTTTTATTTCCCCTATTGACAAATCATACCTCCGGTATTATAATACGGTTGAACAATGATTCAACCTTTCAACTAAAGAGGTGATTCCCATGAGTGTCTCCCTCCCTGATCTGGACCGGTGTGACTGCAACGTGATCCACCAAGAGGTGGTGGACGCGGTGCGAAGCCATATGCCCGACGACGACATCCTGCTGGACCTGGCCGACACCTTCAAGCTCTTCAGCGACTCCACCCGGCTGAAAATTCTCTACGCCCTGATGGAGGCCGAGATGTGCGTGTGCGACATCTCTGTGCTGCTGGGCATGACCAAGTCTTCGGTCTCTCACCAGCTGCGCATTCTCAAGCAGTCCAACCTGGTAAAATATCGCAAGGCCGGCCGTGTGATCTACTATTCCCTGGCCGACGACCATGTGAAAACCATCTGCCGCCAGGGCATGGACCATGTGCTGGAGGACGAGCCAAACTGATCCATTCCTATTATCCGTCACAATTACAGTTTACCTATCAAAAAGGAGCGATGACAAATGAAAAAGAAATTCAAGATGGAAGACCTGGACTGCGCCAACTGCGCCGCCAAAATGGAGGCTCTGATCAAGAAAATCCCCGGGGTGAATGACGCAAACATGAATTTTATGACCCAGAAGCTGACCCTGGACGCCGACGACGACCTCTTTGAGGAAATTCTGGCGGAGGCCCAGAAGTGCTGCGACAAGGTGGACAAGGGCTGCCGCATCCTGGTGTAATATCGATTTTCGTGCCCCTGCCCAGGCGGGGGCACAATCCATGCTGTGAAACAGGTGATCCCAATGACAAAGAAACAAAAAATGACTCTGCTGCGGATTGTGCTGGCCGCAGCGCTGCTGGTGCCGTTGATGGTGCTGCGGCATATGGGGGCTCTGGAGGCTCTGCCCTGGTATGGGGTGCTGGGTCTGTTTGTGGTTCCCTATCTCATCATTGGCTGGGATATCCTATGGGAGGCGGTGGAGCATATCCTCCACGGTCAGGTCTTTGACGAGAACTTTCTGATGGCAGTGGCAACCCTGGCAGCCTTTGGTGTGGGGGAGTACCCGGAGGCCGCCGCAGTGATGCTCCTTTATCAGGTGGGCGAGCTGTTTCAGAGCTATGCCGTGGGCAAGTCCAGACGGTCCATTGCCGATATGATGGACATTGCCCCGGAATACGCCAATCTGGAAACCTCGGAGGGGCTGGAGCAGGCGGACCCTGAGGATGTGGTGCCCGGCAGCGTGATCGTGATCAAACCCGGCGAGCGGGTTCCCCTGGACGGCGTGGTGCTGGAGGGCGACTCTCTGCTGGATACCGCTGCACTCACCGGAGAGTCTGTGCCCCGCAGGGTCGGCCCCGGGGAAAATGTAATTTCCGGCTGTGTCAACGGCAGCGGCACGCTGCGGGTGCGCACCACCAGCAGCTATGAAGATGCCACAGTCTCCAGAATCCTGGAGCTTGTGGAAAATGCCAGCTCCCGAAAGGCCCGGGTGGAAAACTTTATCACCCGTTTTGCCCGGTATTACACCCCCATTGTCACCCTGGCCGCGGTGCTGCTGGCGGTGGTGCCGCCCCTGGTGCTCCGGGAGGGCTGGGGCGAGTGGATCCACCGCGCCTGCATCTTCTTAGTAGTCTCCTGTCCCTGCGCGCTGGTGATTTCTGTGCCCCTGGGCTTCTTTGGGGGCATCGGCGCCGCCTCCCGCCGGGGCATTTTGGTGAAGGGCAGCAACTATCTGGAGTCCATGTCCAAGCTCTCTACCCTGGTCTTTGACAAGACCGGAACCCTGACCAAGGGAGAGTTCAAGGTCTCCGGGCTCTACCCGGCCGAGGAGGTCACCCCGGAGCTGCTGCTGGAATCCGCAGCCCTGGCAGAGGCCTATTCCACCCATCCCATTGCCCAGTCCATCCGTCAAGCCCAGGGCGCTCTGCCCGAGACACTCCGCGCCGTCAACGTCAAAGAGCTGGCAGGCCGGGGCATCCGAGCCGAGCTGGAAGGCCGTCCCCTGCTGGTGGGCAGCCCCCGGCTTTTGGAGGAGCAGGGTGTCTGCGTACCGGAAAACGGGCTGGACGGCACCCTGGTGTATGTGAGCCTTGCAGGCAGGTATCTGGGCTGTATTCAGATCTCTGACAGCCTGAAGCCCGGTGCCTCCCAGGCGTTGGAGGAGCTGAAGCGGACAGGCATCACAAAAACCGTGATGCTCTCCGGCGATCACCGGAACGCTGCCCAGGCAGTGGGCAGGGCCCTGGGGATGGATGAAATCGGCTATGAGCTGCTGCCCCAGGATAAAATGGACCGGGTGGAGCAGCTGCTGGCAGCCCAGCCCAAGGGGCGCACTCTGGGCTATGTGGGCGACGGGCTGAACGACGCACCGGTACTGAGCCGGGCAGACGTGGGCATTGCCATGGGCAGCCTGGGCAGTGACGCCGCCATTGAGGCCGCGGACCTGGTCATTATGGACGACGAACTGAAAAAGCTCCCCGCTGCCATCCGGATTGCCCGCAAGACCATGTCCATCGTACGGCAAAATATCGTCTTTGCCCTGGCGGTGAAGGCCGTGATTCTGGTGCTGGGCGCCCTGGGCCTTGCCAACATGTGGCTGGCCGTCTTTGGGGACGTGGGCGTCAGCGTGATTGCCATTCTCAATTCCATGCGGACCCTGCGGACAAAATAACACTACCCCGACGGCGGCGGAGAGAGGGATGCTCTTCGCCGCCGAAAAATATCTTGCCAAAAGTGGAAAGCTGTGGTAGAATATATCGAAAATCCTACTTGAAAGAGGGCTGATCCATCATGGAACAACTGATTACCGTGCGGGAGCTCTTCCGCAACATTGACGCCTATGCCGGCAAGACCGTGAAGCTGGGCGGCTGGGTCCGAAATCGCCGCGCCTCCAAGGCCTTTGGCTTTGTGATGCTGTCTGACGGCACTTATTTCCAGCCGGTGCAGGTGGTGATCACCAGCGAAATGGAAAACTTCAACGAGATTGCCAAAATCAACATCGGCGCTGCCCTGATTCTTGAGGGCGTGGTGGAGCTGACCCCCGATGCAAAGCAGCCCTTTGAAATCCAGGCCAGACAGGTCACCGTAGAGGGCCCCTCCGCCCCGGACTTTCCCATTCAGCCCAAGCGCCACACCCTGGAGTATCTGCGCACTGTGACCCATCTGCGACCCAGAACCAACACCTTCCAGGCAGTGTTCCGCGTGCGGAGCCTGATTGCCTTTGCCATCCACAAGTTCTTTATGGAGCGCGACTTCGTCTACGTCCACACCCCGCTGATCACCGGCTCTGATGCCGAGGGCGCCGGCGAGATGTTCCAGGTCACCACCCTGGATCTGAACAATCCGCCAAGAACCGAGGACGGCACGGTGGACTTTACCAAGGACTTCTTTAACAAGCCCACCAACCTGACCGTCTCCGGCCAGCTCAACGGCGAGACCTTTGCCATGGCCTTCCGCAACATCTACACCTTTGGCCCCACCTTCCGGGCGGAGAACTCCAACACCACCCGGCACGCCGCGGAATTCTGGATGATTGAGCCGGAGATTGCCTTTGCCGATCTGACCGACGACATGAAGCTGGCCGAGGATATGCTGAAGTATATCATCGCCTATGTGCTGGAGAATGCCCCCGAGGAGATGAACTTCTTCAACTCCTTTATCGACAAGGGGCTGCTGGACCGGCTGCACCATGTGCTGAACTCCGACTTTGGCCACGTCACTTATACCGAGGCCATTGCCCTGCTGGAAAAGCACAACGACCGGTTTGACTACCCTGTCCACTGGGGCAGCGACCTGCAGACCGAGCACGAGCGGTATCTCACCGAGGAGATCTTCAAGCGCCCGGTGTTTGTCACCGATTACCCCAAGGAAATCAAGGCCTTCTACATGAAGCTGAACCCCGACGGCAAGACTGTGGCAGCTATGGACTGCCTGGTGCCCGGCATCGGCGAAATCATCGGCGGCAGCCAGCGTGAGGACGACTATGACAAGCTCCTGGCCCGGATTGAAGAGCTGGGCATGAAGAAGGAGACCTACGACTTCTACCTGGATCTGCGCAAGTACGGCTCCACCCGGCACGCCGGCTTTGGCCTGGGCTTTGAGCGCTGCGTCATGTATCTCACCGGCATGGGCAACATCCGGGACGTGCTCCCCTTCCCCAGAACGGTAAACAACTGCGAGCTGTAAAAAGCCCGCTGCCTTGCATAATACAGCACCCACGGGAATCCCCGTGGGTGCTGTGCTTTTTAAAACAGATAGGCAATCATTGCCGCCACCGTCAGCAAGATGCCGAAAATCTGGAGCACCTTGCTGCGCCGGGTATTGCCCATCCACCAGACCACTGCCGCAATCAGGGCCAGGGCAATGGTGACGGGATGGCTGGAGAGAACGTCCTGCATAGGCGATTACCGGTACAGATACTCGTATCTGTATTTCACCATCAGGATCAGGCTGCGGACCATCTCCGGCAGAGCGGGGCTCTGGATGGGCAGATCCTCTACGCCGCTGAAGAGTCTGACCCGCACACGGTCTTCATCCAGGAAGAGGAAGCCGTAGTTCTTGGAGTCTGCGAAGTCCTCCGGGGTCTGGAAGAGGGTGAGCTTGTCCTTGCAGGGCTGGGAGGCATAGGGACAGAAGGCGGTACAGTTGCCGCACTCGTTGCACATCTTGTCCACGTGGAGAATCTGCACGCTGCCGTCCGCCAGCTGAATGGCCACGTTGGCCCGGTTGGGGCAGACGTCCACGCAGTTTTCACACACAGTGTTGCAGTCCAGGCAGCGGCTGCCCTCACAGCAGGCGTCCTTGGCCATCTTGAGGATGCCCTTCTTGGCTGTGGCCTCGGCCATGGTGGGATAGGCCTCGTCGGGAATTTCGTAGCTGTGCTTGGCGCCGATGACAAGCTCTGCAAAGCGGGCGGCATCGGCAATGCCCTCTACCACGGTGGCAGGGCCGCGCATGGCGTCGCCGGCGGTATAGACGCCGGGCACGTTGGTCTCAAAGGCAGGACGGCGGCGGGCGTTCAGTTCAATGCCGTTGGCGGCAAAGAGGGCGTCGTCCACCTGCTCGCCCACGGCGGAGATCACCAGGTCGCAGTCGATTGCCACGGTCTCACCGGTGGGGACGGGGGCGCGGCGGCCGGAGGCATCCGGCTCACCCAGGCGCATCTTGTTGCAGATCAGCTTGCCGTCCGCCTGCTTCACCGGGGCTACCAGCTCCAGGAACTCCACGCCGTCGGCAATGGCCAGCTCCAGCTCCTGAGGATCGGCGGGCATATAGCGCTTGGTGCGGCGATAAACCAGCGTAGAGGACTTGGCCCCGCAGAACTTGGCCAGGCGGGCAGCGTCCATGGCGGTGTTGCCGCCGCCCACAACGGCCACATGGCCCAGCGGTGCAGTGTCTGCGCCGGACTTGCGGTCCTTCATCCACTGGATGACAGGCTTCACATTGCCCTCCAGCTCCAGGCGGCCGGCCTTCCAGGCGCCCACGGCAAAGAGGATGTGGGTGAAGCCCTGAGCCTTCAACGTCTCTACAGAGGGGGCCTCGGTGTTGGTGTGGATCTTGACGCCGTAGGCGGAGATCAGGGCCACGTCCTTGTCAATGGCCTCGTCAGAGATCCGGAAGCCGGGAATCACATGGCGCACAATGCCGCCCAGCGTGGCCTCCCGCTCAAAAATCTCTGCCTGCACGCCTGCGCGGCCCAGGAAGTAGGCCGCCGCCATGCCGGTGGGACCGCCGCCGATGATGGCAACCCGCTTGCCCGGCACAGGGGCGGGCTTTACAATGGAGGCCATCAGGGCGTCATAGCCCTTCTCTGCCGCCAGCAGCTTGGTGGCGCGAATCTGTACGGGCTCGTCATAGAAGTTTCTGGAGCACTTGCCCATGCAGCGGTGGGCGCAGATGGTGCCGGTGATAAAGGGCAGGGCGTTCTTCTCGGTAATCAACTTCAGTGCTTCGTTGTACTTCTCCTTGCGGCAGAGCTCAATGTATTCCGGGATGTCCTGGCAGATGGGGCAGCCGCCCTTGCAGGGAGCCTCAAAGCAGTTGAACCAAGGCACGTCCTCCCGGGACTTCCGGCTGGGCAGCGGCTTCACCGGCTTGACATGGTGATAGTCGGTGCGGCAGGCGAGGCTCAGCTGTTCAATGGCCTGCGAGTCAGTGCCGGCAAAGGGCCCGAAGGCCATGGGCTCCAGCTTTTTGCACATCTGCACCAGGCGGTTGTAGCCGCCGGGCTTGAGGATGGTGGTGGCCACGGTGATAGGCCAGATACCGGCGCCGAAGAGCTTGTCGCAGTTGAAGTACTCCGCGCCGCCGGCAAAGGAGATCTTCATCTTGCCGCCGAACTGCTTGGAGATCCGGCTGCACATTTCAATGGTCAGGGGGAACAGGCTGCGGCCGGACATATACATCTCGTCGTTGGGCAGCTCGCCCCGGGTGGTATCTACGGGGAAGGTATTGGAAAGCTTCAGGCCGAATTCCACACCGGTGTCGTCCGCCAGCTTCTGCAGGCGCTCAAACATGGGCACCGCGTCCTTCCACTGCAGGTCCTCGTTGAAGTGGTGCTCGTCAAAGACGATGTAGTCATAGCCCATGGAGTCCAGAATGTCCCGGGCGGAGCGGTAGCCCAGAATGGTGGGGTTGCACTTGACGAAGGTGTTGACCTTCTTTTCGGTGATCAGATAGGAGGCGATCCGCTCGATCTCATCGGGAGGACAGCCATGAAGGGTGGACAGGGTGACAGAACGGGATACCCGGGGAGAGATGGCGTCAATGTATGCTGCGTCCTCGGGGAAGCGCGCCTTCAGCACACGCTTGCACTCGGCAAACTGCTCGGTATGAGAGGCGTCCTTCATATTCTCAATGTAGGAGTTGACCTTTTCGCCCTTGATGCCCTCCAGGTCATAGCCCACGGACATATTGAACACAAAGCCGTCGGGGTCACCCAGGTCCCACTTTTTGGAGAGCACCTTCAAGGCGCACCAGGCCTTGATATACTCATCCTGGGCCTGGCGGACGGTGAGCTCTGTGGACCACTCCTGGTTATAGCCCTCGTCATCCGCCAGGATGCAGGGGCGGGGCACACAGCGGGCCAGGTCCTCGCCGTCCATCTTCTGGACGGTTTTAACTTCAAAGAACCGGGCGCCTGCCATGTAGGAGGCGATAATATTCTGGGCCAGCTGGCTGTTGGGGCCGGCGGCAGGCCCGAAGGGGGTTTCGATCTTCTCGCCAAAGATGGGCAGGGTCTTGTTGGGGTCTGCCTTGTAGAACTGACGGACGCCAAACACGGTGCCTTCGCGCTCTTTCTCCGTCAAGACCCAGTTTAAAAGCTGGTCAAAGGGAATGGGATACATACGTTCTGACATGATGCATTACCTCCTGTATATTGTTCAGCTTGCGTGTTTCTGTGGCAGGCTCAAAGCACTCAGATCTCGCCGTCAGCGTCATAGCGGCAGTGGTTCAGATCGCCCCAGAGCTTTTCGGACTGCTCCAGAATCCAGGCGTTCTCCGCCTCCTCGTCGATGCCGATGAGCTGACGGTCTTTCATCAGAAGCCTGCCGTTGGCGATGGTGGTCTGGCACTGGCGGCCGGTCATGCCAAAAATCATGTGGCCGTCGATGTTGGCGTCGGAGAAGGGGGTGAAGGGCTTGTAGTCCATGACAATCACGTCCGCCGCGGCGCCGGGCTTCAGCACGCCCAGGGGATCCGGGAAATACTTGGCGCCGATTTTCGCGTTGTTTTTAAAGAGCATATCCGTGACCTCACACCAGCCCACGTTGGGCAGGCAGGCGTTTTGCTTTTGGGCAATCAGGGCCACCTTGATGGATTCCAGCATGTCGTTGGTATAGGCGTCGGTGCCCAAACCCAGCAGGATGCCCGCCTTGTACAGCGGCAGCACCGGGCAGGTGCCCACGGCGTTGCCCATGTTGGATTCGGGGTTGTTAACCACCATGGTACCGGTCTGCTTGATGATGTCAATCTCTGCGGAATTGACATGGATGCAGTGGCCCAGGATGGTCTTGGGCCCCAGAATGCCGTGATCCTGCAGGCGCTGCACCGGGCGGCGGCCGTAATTCTGCAGAGAGTCGTATACGTCGTTCATACCCTCGGAAACATGGATGTGGAAGCCGGTGCGGCCGTTGTTTGCCTCTACCATGCGGTCAAAGGTCTTATCGGAGATGGTAAACAGGGCGTGGCCGCCAAACATGGCCGCCAGCATGGGATCCTTGTTCTTCTCACACTCGGTAATGAAATCGGCGTTTTCCTTGATGGCCTGCAGGCACTTCTCCTCCCCGTCCCGGTCGGAGACCTCGTAGCACAGGCAGGACCGGATGCCGAACTTCTTTGCGGATTCGGCAATGGTGTGCAGGGTGCCGGGGATTTCTCCGTAGGAGGCGTGGTGGTCAAAGATGGTGGTGACGCCCTGCTTGATGCAGTCGATCATCAAAGCGTTGGCGGAGGCTCTGGTGCCGTCCATCATCAGCTTGCGGTCAATGGCCCACCACTGGCCATCCAGCACGTCGTAGAAGTTGTCTGCATTGTAGCCCTTGATGGACAGGCCCCTGGCCAGGGCGGAATAGATATGGGTATGGGCGTTGATCAGGGCGGGCATAATCACGCCGCCCCTGGCATCGATGAACTCCGCCTGGGGGTATTTTGCCTTGAGCTCGGCAGTCTTGCCCACCTCTTTGATTTTTGTACCCTCGATGACTACGCCGCCGTCCTTCAGATAGCCGTTTGCAGGATCCCGGGTGATCAGTCTGCCGTTTGCCAGAATGTACATAAATACAACCTCCTTCATAATAAAAAAAGGAAATGAGGGCGCAGTTGCTACCCGTCACTTCCAGCCCGTGTGCGAAACACTTCGTTACAGCCTTCTATTCACTTACGAGATAATTATAAGGGATTCCGCCCGAAATTTCAAGCCAATTGCCCCATCCATTTCACACAAAGATTTTATCTGTTTTTTGTGGAATGTGATGGTTTTGTGCGCTGGTTTCAGCCTTCACGTCCTCTTTCACAGCAGAGGCTGCTGTGAAAGTCAGAGTCTGCCGTCTGACAGCCCCCCTTCCCGGCAAAAAAGCCGCCGCAGAGACATACGCGTCTGCGGCGGCAATGGCTTTACTTGCGCATAAAGGACTTGCAGTCGGTGCACTGGTCCATGGTGGGGTTCCCCTCATGGGTGCCGACCAGGATGCTGTCCAGAGAGCAGTAGTTGTCGTTCTGGCAGTGATGTGCGCACTGCTCCACCGTGCAGGAGATGCAGTGGTTGGGGTTCTTCTGATGGGTCATGGTGTCTCCCTCCTTCCGTTCGGTCTGTTCTCAGTATGCCCGAGGGAGAGAGATTTATGCATGAACTAGGAGCGGTATCTGCTTTTGATAAACACAAATACTGCCGCCAGCGCCAGCAGCACCCAGGCCCACACAGGCACCCGGAAGCCGGTGTCCGGCTTGGAGAGGTCCTCGCCGTAGAGATTGCGGTACCAGTCGGCCAGCGTCCTGCTTGCCTGTTCGGCTGCCGCGTCATAGTCCTCCCGGCGGAGGCTTGACCAAAAGCTGTCATCCAGCATTTTTGTGAGCTCTGCCTGGGGCAGCACGGCCTCCATGCCTTGGCCCACGGCCAGGGCGGCATCCTCCTCGCCGACAACCAAAAGCAGCACCGCGCCGGTGCGCGCCTTGCCCCCAAGGGCCCAGCGGTCGGCCAGGGTCTTGGCATACTCGGCAGGGGTCTGATCCCGGACAAAGTCCCGGGTGACCACCATCAGCTCAGCGCCGGTGGCATCCGCCAGGGCTCTGGAACGGGACTCCAGGGCAGAGATCTCCACGGCGGAGAGAACCTGGGCATCGTCCAGCACGTAGCCCGCAGGCCGGTCCTGGGCAGGCTGGGACTGGGCAGTACACGCACACAGCAGGCCCACCAGCAGCAGAAAAACCGGAAGCCACCGTTTCATCCGAACACCTCAATTTCACGCACGCCTGCCAGGCGCCGAAGCAGACCGGCCGGGAAGGCCGACAACAGCTTTTGATAGGCCTCCACCTGGCGGTTATAGTCCTGGGCGGTGTACACGCAGCGCTCCGCCTCGGTGGTAAGCAGGGCCCCGTACTTTTCCACATAGCCCAGATCCCGGGGCGACAGCGCCGCCTGGGGCAGCGCCTCGGCCAGGGTCTGCGCTGCCTGCCGCAGGGCAGCAAAGGCCTGGTAACGGGCGCGGTTATCCCCGGCCTGGGCCAGGGTCTGCCGGGCCTCCTCCACGGCGGCGGTTTGGGGCAGGTCATACTTCAATCCCAGCTTGACCAGATAGGCACTGTATTCGTCCACCCGGTCCAGATGCACCCCGGGGCCCAGGTCTCCGCTCTGGGAGACAAAGGCCCGGTCCAGGGCGGCGGCCTTGCGGTTCAAGCTCACCCGGAGATTGAGAACGCTTGCCGCCAGGCACACCGCCAGCACCACCGCCCAGATCAGAATCGGCCTTGCCCGTTTCAACGGTTGATGTCTCTGGTGGCCAGAAGCTTCTGCTTCAGCTCACCCTCAATGCGGCGCAGCTCGCCCTCGGCCGCGGCCCGCTTCTGGCGGCCCTCGGTCTGGATCTGCAGGACCTCGTCCAGGGTGGAGATCAGCTGCTGGTTGGTGTGCTGCAGGGTCTCAATATCCACCACGGCCCGCTCAGATTCCTTGGCAGTCTCTACAGTGGCCATTTTCAGCTTTTCGGCGTTCTTGCGCAGCAGCTCGTTGGTCATATCGGTCACAGCCTTCTGGGCCTCCATGGCCTTGGCCGTGTGGTCAATGCCCAGGGCCAGAACCATCTGGCTCTTCCAAAGAGGAATGGTATTGACAATGGAGGTCTGGATCTTTTCACTCATCAGAGTGTCGTTGTTCTGCAGCAGCCGGATCTGAGGGGCCATCTGGATGGACACCATCCGGGTCAGCTCCAGATCGTGGAGCTTCTTTTCAAACCGCAGACACATGGAGTCAAAGTCGTTGGCGCGCTGAGCATCCTCAGCAAGGCCGGTGGCCTCCGCCTTCTGCCGCAGCTCCACCAGGGTGGTGCTCCGCTCCAACTCCAGCTTCTCCTTGCCGGCCAGGATGTACATGGTCAGCTGCTTGTAGTAGTCCAGGTTCTTCTGGTACATCTGGTCCAGAATGGCCACGTCCTTCATCAGGGTGACCTGGTGGCCCTCCAGCTGGCGGCAGATCTTGTCCACATTGACGTTGGCCTTGTCATACTTGACCTTCAGCGCCTCGATGTTGTTGCCGGCCTTTTTGAACAGGCCAAGGAAGCCCTTCTTCTCCTCCTCGGTGTCAAAGCCCTTGAGCTCCACCACCAGAGAGCCGATCATATCGCCGATCTCGCCCAGATCCTTGGACCGGACGGAGGCCAGAGCGGACTCAGAGAAATCTGCCACGTTCTTCTGGGCGCCGGCGCCGTATTCCAGGGCCAGATTGGGATTGGTAATGTCAATCTTCGCGGCGAAGTCATGGACCACCTTCTGCTCGGCAGGGGTGAGACTGTTGATGTCCGGGCCGGCCTCGGGGGCAGGCTTCTTCTCCTCGGGCTTGGTGAGCTCCAGGGTGGGGACAGCCTCCAGGGTGGGGACAAATTCGGTCTTCTCCTCTGCCTTGGTTTCGATGGTGGGGACGGCGGTGTCAAAGTTCAGTTCGGGTACGTTTTCCATGGGTTTGCCTCCTTCTATATGATCTGTGTGATGTGGATTATTTATTCAGACAGGCCCTCGGCAGCCATGAGCTGCTGCATGACCTTGATTTCTGCGGTGATATCTACCAGATCGTTTTCGTACATATCGTCCAGCTGGCGGCGGCAGGCGGTCTCCACGCCGGAGAGCATCTCGTCGATTCGCCCTCTGGCCCGGGTGACGTTTTCGGTGTCCACCCCGGACTGCTCCAGCTCCAGCCGGCGGGTGAGCAGCTGGATGGTGGTGGGCAGGAAGTATTCCAAAAAGCGCCGGGTCTGGCGGGATTTATCCGGGCTCTGGCTGAGCTTATCCCGGATCTGACCGGTGAGCCGGATGATCTCATCCAGGCGGGCTGTCACATCGGGGTCCGGGAGCTTGGCGTTTAAGGTGCGCAGCTGCTCCAGCTGGGCGTCACAGGTCCGGGTCAGGCGCTCCAGCTCGGTGGGCTCCGCCGGGGGATCGGTCTTGGCAGGGGCGTCAGGCGCAGTGACCAGCCGGGCAATCAGGCTGACCACCAGCGACACACCCAGACAGACAAGGAAATGCCAGAGCCGATAGGTGGGGAAAATGAGACTGTAGAGTACCCACGTGACCCCAAAGGCAATGGCCGGCGCCGGGGAGGCCGGCTTCCGGTGTTCCATACACATCCCCCCTATTTGATCCTTACACAGTATTTTATAACAATTTTCACAGATAGTCAAGGATGTACCCTTGCTGAATTATGGCAATTATGCTATAATACCTGTGGAAGTATTCTTTGAAATACAGCCTGAGGAGGTTTTCCCATGATAAAAGTATCCCCATCGATTCTCTCCGCTGATTTTGTCAACCTGGAGCGGGACATTCGCGCCATGTCCGTTGCCGGGGCGGACTACGTCCATGTAGACGTCATGGACGGCAGCTTTGTTCCCAACATCTCCATCGGCCTGCCGGTGGTGGAGGCCATCCGCCGGGTAACGGATCTGACCCTGGACGTGCACCTGATGATTGAGCGCCCCATCCGCTATGTGGAGCGGTTCTGCAAGGCCGGGGCGGATATTCTTACCGTCCATGCGGAGGCCGACACCCCGGAAAACACCCGGGCCGCGCTGGAAAAAATCCGGGTCATGGGGGTAAAGCCCGCCATCTGTGTCAAGCCGGCCACCCCTGCAGAGGCTGTCCTCCCCTACCTGTCCCTGGTGGACCTGATTTTGGTTATGACTGTGGAGCCCGGCTTTGGCGGCCAGAGCTTTATGCAGGACATGATGCCCAAGCTCCGCACCATCCGCGACTGGCTGGACCGGGACAACCCCGGCTGTGAGCTGGAGGTGGACGGCGGCATCAACGAGAACACCGCCCTGATCTGTCGGGCCCACGGTGCCAATGTGCTGGTAGCCGGCAGCGCCTATTTCAAGGCCCCGGACCCCGCCGCCTTTGTAGCTGCGCTGAAACGGTGAGCGCAAACCCTGCACTACAACAGACAAGAGACTGCCGCAGACCGGCAGTCTCTTGTTTGTTTATGGAATTATTTGCCCATCAGGTACTCATCGATGCCCTTGGCAGCTACCTTGCCGGCGCCCATGGCGGAAATGACAGTAGCCGCGCCGGTCACCGCGTCGCCGCCGGCGTAGACGCCCTGGCGAGAGGTCAGGCCGTCTTCGTTGACGATGATGCCGCCCCACTTTTCGGTCTCAAGGCCCTTGGTGGTGGACTTGATCAGCGGATTGGGGGAGGTGCCGATGGCAATGACCACGGTGTCAACGTCCAGGACAAACTCGCTGCCGGGAATGGCAACCGGACGTCGGCGGCCCTTGGCGTCGGGCTCACCCAGCTCCATCCTGATGCACTTCAGGCCGGTGACAAATCCGTTCTTGGGGTCTCTGGGATTTTCGGGGTTGTTGTAGCCCAGAACCTCCACGGGGTTCTGCAGCAGGCGGAAGTCGATGCCCTCTTCAATGGCGTGCTCCACCTCTTCCTTACGGGCAGGGAGCTCCTCCATGGAGCGGCGATAGACGATGTAGACCTTCTCTGCGCCGAGACGCAGCGCGGTTCTCGCGGCATCCATAGCCACGTTGCCGCCGCCGACCACAGCCACCTTGCCGCCCTTCATAATGGGGGTGATGGGGTCGTCCTTATAGGCCTTCATCAGGTTGGACCGGGTGAGGAATTCGTTGGCAGAGTAGACGCCCTTGTAGCCCTCACCGGGGATGTTCATAAAGTTGGGCAGGCCGGCGCCGGAGCCCACAAACACGGCCTCGTAGCCGTCTTCAAACAGCTCGTCAATGGTCAGAGTCTTGCCGATGACCACGTTGGTCTGCACGTCCACACCCAGGGCCTTAAGGCCTTCCACTTCCTTGGCCACAATGGCCTTAGGCAGACGGAACTCGGGGATGCCGTAAACCAGCACGCCGCCGGCGGTGTGCAGCGCTTCAAAGATGGAGACCTGATAGCCCTTCTTAGCCAGGTCGCCGGCGCAGGTCAGGCCGGAGGGGCCGGCACCGACCACAGCCACCTTGTGGCCGTTGGGCTCGGGCTTCTCGGGGGCGGCGGTGACGTTGGCATTGTGCCAGTCGGCAGCAAAGCGCTCCAGACGGCCAATGCCCACGGGCTCAAACCGGATGCCCAGGGTGCACTTGCTCTCGCACTGGGTCTCCTGGGGGCAGACACGGCCGCACACAGCGGGCAGGCTGGAGGACTTGGAGATCACCTGGTAGGCACCCTCAAAGTCGCCGGTCTTCATCAGGGTGATAAAGTCGGGAATGGCAATGTTGACCGGGCAGCCCTGCACGCAGGGGCGGTTCTTGCAGTTGAGGCAGCGGTTGGCCTCTTCAATGGCGATTTCGGCAGTGTAGCCGAGGGCGACCTCTTTAAAGTTGTGGGCCCGGACCTGGGGCTCCTGAGAGGGCATTTCATGCTTCTTGGGATTGATGGCCATTACGCTTTGCCTCCTTTCAGCAGATTGCAGGTTTCTTCATAGGCATGGCGCTCAAAGTCGACATACATCCGGCCGCGGGACATGGCCTCGTCAAAGTCGATCTCATAGGCGTTGAAATCGGGGCCGTCCACACAGGCGAACTTGGTCACCCGCTTGCCGTCCCGGATCAGCGTCAGGCGGCAGCCGCCGCACATACCGGTGCCGTCAATCATGATGGGGTTCATGGAGGCGGTAACAGGCACGCCGAAGGGCTTTGCCGTCAGGGTGACAAATTTCATCATGATCAGCGGACCGATGGTGATGATCTCGTCAAAGGTCTCGCCGGCTTCAAGCATCTCCTTGAGCGGCACAGTGACGTTGCCGTGGCGGCCGTAAGAGCCATCGTCGGTCATCACGTGGAGCCGGTCAGAGCAGGCACGGAATTCGTCTTCCAGAATCAGCAAATCCTTGCTGCGGAAGCCGATGATGGAGGTGACCTCAGCACCCAGGCGGTGGAACTCCTGAGCTACGGGCATGGCGATGGCGCAGCCTACGCCGCCGCCCACGATGCACACCTTCTTGATGCCCTCAGTATGGGTGGCAACACCCAGGGGGCCGACGAAGTCCTGGATGGACTCGCCCGCCTGCTTGGCGTTCAGCAGCGCAGTGGTACCGCCCACGATCTGGAAGATAATCTTGACGGTGCCCTCTTCGGGGTTTGTGCCGGCAACAGTGAGGGGAATTCTCTCGCCCTCTTCATTCACACGGAGGATGATGAACTGGCCGGGCTTCGCCTTCTTTGCCACCAGGGGGGCCACAATCTCCATCTGGGTGACAGTGGGATTGAGTTCCTTCTTACGAAGAATTTGATACATAGGTTCGCTTCCCTTCTATTAATCGATCCTCGTGATTATAACATACTGCATCAAAAAAAGCAATTGCATTTTTCGCCAAGAAGGCCGCCCGTTTCCGGGCGGCCTTCTTGGCAATATTTACTCTCCCTCGGGGGTCTCGGGCTCTGCGGGGGTCTCGGGCTCTGCGGGGGTCTCGGGGGCATCCTCCACCACCTCAAAGACCACTTCCTCGGTCTTCTCGGCGGGCTCGCTGACCTCTTCGACTTCGGCCTCAACAGCCTCGTCCTCGGCAGCAGGCTCCTTCTCGGCCTTCAGCTCGTCGATGGTGGTGCGCAGCTCGTCAATGGCCTTGGTGGATTCGGTAATCCGGTCACACAGGGGCAGGTATTCGCCGTCGTCAGGCTCCTCCCCGGTGATGTAGTCCCGATAATACAGCTTGCCCAGCTCGACATAGGCCTTTTTCAGCTTGTCCTGCTCGGCCAGGATATCCAGTCTGGCCTTTGCGATGGTAGAAGCGGTCTTGGCGGTTCTGGCCGCGGCCTGAGCGATGTCAGTGGCTTTGCTCATGAGAACCTCAACAGTATCATTCAGTGCCATTTTAAAAATCTCCTTTCAGTCAAACTCTGTGAACTTGCTTGTGGTTGTATTATACTTCTGTTTTGAAAAAAAGGAAGAGGTTTGGGGGAAAATTCATAGATTGTTTAAGGATTGTTCTCTATTTGTTCCCGGTTGACCAGCATCTTACTGCCGTCCGGCTTCTTCACCAGCAGGATATACAGCAGCGCTGCACCGGAGAGCAGGCAGCTCACCCCGGCCAGCAGCTGGCTGGTGCGGATGCCGGTGCCCCAGAGATAGAGGGAATCTGTCCGCAGGCCTTCGATCCACACCCGGCCCAGGCCGTACCAGAACACGTAGAGCAGGAAAATCTGGCCGTCAAATTTGCGGTGCTTCTTGGAGATAACGTGCAAAATCACAAAGCCCACCAGGTTCCACACAGACTCGTACAAAAACGTGGGGTGGTAGTAGGTCGTCACGCCGTTTTCTGTCAGGCCCATGCGGAGGAAGAAATCACCGGTAATCCGCTCGCCAAAGGCCTCCCGGTTCATGAAATTGCCCCAGCGGCCCACAAGCTGACCGATCAGCAGGCCCAGGCCTGCCAGGTCCAGATAGGGCGTAAGCTTCTGCTTTTTCACCTTGGCAAACAGCAGCAGCCCCAGCACCGCGCCGATGACGCCGCCATAGATGGCAATGCCGCCCTGCCAGATGTAAAACACGGAGACAGGATCCTTGGAATAGATCTCATCCCACATAAAGATGACGTAATAGATTCGCGCGCAGATGATAGCTGCGGGCACAGCATACAAAATGGCGTCTACCACATGGTCAAAATCGTAGCCAAAATCCTTGCAGCGGCGCTTGCCGTAGAGAATTGCCAGCAGAAAGCCAAAGGCAATGATGACTCCATACCAGTAAATTTCCTTGCCCAGGATGGTAAAGGGCAGGGTCTGGGGCGGGTTGATCTCCCCGATGCCCAAGCCGGGGAAGGAAATCGCGGGGGTAAAACGGTTCATTCTGCTTCCTCCTTTTTTGGTTCCACAATGACGCACACAGACCGCTCCGGCACCAGATCGTCCAGGACGCGGCGAACATCCTCACAGGTCAGGCGGTCAAAGGTTTCAGGAAAATCAAAATACTCCACTCCGTCAAAGGCGTAGCCCAGCTGGCGATAGCAGGTGATGCTGAAGCTGTCCAGATCCCGGATCCGCCGGCCAAGGGCGGATTTTTTCAGCCGCCGGAGCTCGTTGGGATCTATTCCCTCTTTGCGCATACGGTCCGCCTGGTCCAGGATTGCCTGGCGGACCGCCAAGGGATCCCGGCTGTCGCCGGAGGCGGTGAGCATGGCCTTGGTCCGGATGGCCTCGAAGCCGAAGCTGAAGCCGGAGTCGATGAGACCCCCATCGTACAGCCGCTGATACAGCTCCGACCCCTCCCCTGCCAGCAGCTCCGCCGCCATATCCGCGGCCAGCTCTGTGACAGTGTCGTCCGGGGCCACATCCGGCAGGCGGAAGCTCAGGGCAAACATCGGCATTGATACGTCCATCTGCTGCCGCACCACCAGATTCAGAGACTCCGGTGCCGGGGCATCCCCGGGCAGACCCACGGCAGCAGTTCCGCCAAGCCCCTCTGTGGCCGCCCGGGCCAGGGACATGACCTCCTCCGGGGGCAGCTTCCCCGCTACGCACAGCAGCATATTCTGCGGCCGGTAAAAGGCATCGTAGCACTGCTGCAGGGTCTGAGCGGTAATATCCTCAATGCTGCGGACGCTGCCTGCAATGGGCACCCGGAGGGGATGGTCCGGAAACAGCGCTTCAAAAAGCAGATCGTAGAGTCTGGAATCCGGGCTGTCGGCGTACATATTGATTTCCTGGGCAATAATGCCCCGCTCCTTCTCCACGCTCTCCTCGGTGAAGTGCGGGGTCAACACCATTTCCAGCAGCAGGCGGAGATTCTGTGCCGGGTTCTGGGTGGTCTGGACGTAATAGGCCGTCATGGAGTAGGAGGTAAAGGCGTTGGGATTGCCCCCCAGCGCCGTGAATTCCTGCATGGCACTGCCCCGGGGCAAATCAAACATTTTGTGCTCCAGATAGTGGGCCACGCCGGCGGGGGTGTGATAAACCTGTCCGTCCAGGCTGTAATCCATGTCTACAGAACCGTAATTGACGCCCAGAACCGCGTAAAACTTGTCAAATTCCGGCTTATACAGCGCCCGCACGGTGAGCCCGCAGGGCAGCTTTTCCTCGTAGCAGGTCTCCCCGATCCGGGGAAAGTGTTTTTCTGTCATTAGTTGATTCCCTCCAGGAAGAACAGGGTATCCGGCTCCACGGAGGCTGCCGCCCGGCACACTGCAGGAGCATCCACAGTCTCCACCGCGCAGATCAGCTCATCGATGGTCTGGGACTGACGGAGCACAGCCTGACCCAGATAGTATTCCTCCAGCCGGCTGGGGCTGTCCAGGTCTGCCCGGAGCTGGCTGATGATCTGCAGCTTTGCCAGTTCCAGATCCGTATCGGTAAACGCACCGTTGACGCATTGCGCCAGCTGGTGGAAAATCTCCTCCCGGGCACTGCTGAGTTGGCTGCGGTCAATGCCGGAGTTGATCAGCAGAAGGCCTTTATACTTATCGTAGGCCGCAGAGGCGTAGTAGCACAGCGAGCGTTCCTCCCGCATATGGAGAAAGAGCTTGCTGTTGGACCCCGCGCCGTAGATGACATTGAATACCAGGCGCTCGGCCAGCTCCTTGGCGCTGCCGCTGGGCGGCATCCGGCAGCCGACGCACAGCTTGGACTGAGAAAGGTCCATGGTCTGCCGGTATGTGCGCAGCTCCGCGGCGTGGCGGGCCTCCACCTTGGGCAGCAAGACCAGCGGCTGACGGGGCAGGTTTTCCAGCATCCGGTGCAGACGGTCAGCAACCTGTGCAGGGCTGCGCTGGCCCATGTAAAACACCTCCACCGGAGAGGTAGACAGCAGCGTGTGGTAATGCGCGGTAAGGCCGACGTGACTGACGTCCGCAATGTGCTCCCAAAGCCCCACCGCGGGCACACCGTAGGGCTCGTCGGGGCACATATGGGCCAGCATCCGGCGCAGGGCATAGATGCGTTTGTCGTTGAGCTCCGCGGCCATGGCATTGTGCAGATTTTCCCGCTCGCCCAGGTAATAATCCTGTAAAAAGGCTCCGTCCCGGGTCAGCGGCTCCAGCAGAAACTGACCAAGCAGGGTACTGATCCGGTCAAATACCGGCTCGCCCACAAAATCGTCCTCAATGAAATCCGCGTACAGGCCAACCGCCTGCACCTCTCCCTTTTTTCGTACAAGGGTCCCCACGGCAGCGCCGTAGAGCTCGTCCAGGGCCCGGGAGATCGAGCGGATATCCGGCAGCCGGCGGCTGCCCCGAAGCAGGAGACTGGGCAGCAGTGCGTTCATCGCCGCCTCGCCGGCGGAGAGAGGACGCAGAAAATTGACGCACAGGATTCCGGTTTTAAACTTGTGGCTTTGCAGTGCCGTCAGGCGCACACCCGGCGCCAGCGTCTGTTGATGCAGCATGGTAATCTCTCTTTTCTGTGGATTGGAAGCATTATAGCACACACAGCGACGGATTTCTACCCTGTTTTTGTGAATTTTCCGCCCCGCACCGAGGTGCCAGGGCAAGAAAACTTGACATCGTTTTCGGAAAATTGTATAATATGGAGTAAATATCCCACAGAAGGGAGTTCTCTGAATGAAAAAAGCACTTAAAGTGATCCTGCCGATCTTCCTTATTTTAGTCCTGCTGATCGGCGGGTACTGGTTCTTCTTCCAATACAGGACAGATCTTACCGCGGAGGCCCTGGCAAAACTGGGAGACCGGCAGATGGAGGCAAACAACTACAACGCCGCCATCCGGTACTACAGCCTGGCCAACCGCCTTGCGCCGGAGGACGTGGATCTGAGCTTCCACCTGGCCCAGGCTTACATGGAGGTGGGCAACTACAGCCGCACCGAGCGGGTCCTGGTCAACGCCATCTATGCCGCCCCGGACGACGTGCGGCTGTACGTGGCCCTTTCCAAAACCTATGTGGCCCAGGACAAGCTGCTGGACGCCCAGCAGATGCTGGACAACATCAAAAGCCCTGCGGTGCTGGCGGAGCTCTCCTCCCGGCGGCCTGCGGCCCCTGTGCTCACCCCGGAGGGCGGCTATTACAGCGAGTATATCACCGTCTCCCTCTCCCCCGGTGACGATGCGGCCTGCTACTTTACCACCAACGGTCAGTATCCCTCTTTGAACACCGACGCCTATTCCCAGCCTGTGGAGCTGGGCGGCGGCGAGACCACCGTGTGTGCCGTGGCCGTAGACGATGAGGGGCTGGTCAGCCCGGCCATCTATGTGGGCTACACCATCGCCGGTGTGGTGGAAAACGTCACCTTTGCCGACCCGGTGCTGGAAGCCCATGTGCAGGAGCTGCTCCACCGGGGAAACCGCACCCTGCAGACCGACGATTTGTGGTCAATCACAGAGCTGGATCTGCCGGAGGGCATGACCACCCTGGAGGATCTGAACTACTTTACCGGTCTGACCAGACTTTCCGGCCGGAATCTGCCGGAGTTGGACTATGCCCCGCTGCTGGGCATGGGCGGATTGAAAGAGCTGCGGCTGGAGGGCTGCACCCTGACCACCGCAAATCTTGAAACCATCAGCGCCTGTCCCAATCTGGAGACCTTGAGCCTGCCCAACTGCGGTTTGAGCAATATCTCCCCCCTGCAGGCGCTCACCGGACTGAAAAGCCTGGATTTGACCAACAACAGCATCAACTCTATCACGCCCCTGACCGGCATGAACACCCTGGAAACCCTCCTGCTGGGCACCAACGCCCTGTCCACCCTGCCCACCATGAAGGGCCTGGCCTCTCTGCGGGTGCTGGATCTGAGCCAGAATAATCTGGACTCCCTGGCCCCGCTGTCGGTCTGCACCACCATCCAGGAGCTGAGCGTGGCCAACAACAAGCTCACCAGCATTGACGCCGTGGGTGCCTTGGTGGCACTGCAGAAGCTGGACGCCTCCAAAAACCAGGTGCAAAACGTGGACGCCCTGGCCGGACTGAAAAACCTGACCAGCTTTACCATGGTGGACAACCTGCTCAAATCCATCGACTTCTTGGAGGGCAGCACTGTAATCACTGAGATCAACATCGATTACAACGACGTGGAGGCGGTGCCCGCCCTGCCGGAGGATTGTCCGCTGGCGACCTTCAGCGCGGCCCACAACTTCCTGGCAGACTTAAGCGGGCTTTCGGGCCTGAAGCAGCTGAGCTACGTCAACGCGGATTATAACAACATCACCGATATCTCCGTGTTGGGCAGCTGCCCCATGCTGGCCCAGGTCAACGTCTATGGCACTTATATCCACGATGGCGGCAGCCTGTCAGACAAAGGCGTAGTGGTCAACTTTACCCCCAGCTTCGATTGATCTGATTATCTTACCGCGCGGACTGTTTCGGTCCGCGCGGTTTTTTGTACCCTGTGCAACAATTCGGCCCGTCAAATCGTATTCAAAGCAGAACCATCATGACGGAGGTGATCCTTTGAGATCCAAGCAAGAGCTGGCGGCCCTTTATGAGGACCATGCCAGAACCGTATGGAACATCTGCAGCGCTTATCTCCCCAGCCGGGCAGATGTGGAGGATGCGGTACAGGAGACCTTTGTACGGCTTGCGGTGAGCAGCAAGGAGTTCCAGAATCCGGTGCACGCCAAGGGCTGGCTGATTCTGACCGCAAAAAATATTTGCAAAGACGAGCTGCGGCGTGCCCGTCGGCGTGCACAGCCCCTGAAGACGGAGCCTGCCGTATCCATGCCGGAGCCAGACGAAACCCTGCAGGCTGTGCGGCAGCTGCCGGAGCACTATCGGGACGCCATTTACCTGCACTATTACGAGGGCTATGCCACAGCGGAGATTGCCGCCCTGCTCCGGCGGCGGGAGTCCACTGTGCGCAGCGATCTGCGCCGGGGCAGAGCCATGCTGAAAAACTTGCTGAAGGAGGAATATGACAATGCATGATAAAATCCGGGCAGGCTTTGACGCCGTTGCCCCCACAGACTCAGAGCTGACAGCACTGTATGGCAGGATCCTGCTCCAGGCAGAGCAGCGCCGTCTTCCGCGGCGCGGCCGCAGGTGGGTCCTGATGGCCGCGGCGGCAATTGCATTGCTGGCCCTTCTCTCCACGGCCGGCTACGCTGCCTACCAGCGCTGGTTTTTGCCGGAGCCCACAGAGTACGTCCAGGATGACGAAAACCCGGGGATCTATCATATTCTGGAAACCAACACCTATACCCAGCCCCTGGAGACCGAGGGCCCTGACGCGCCCCTGTCTGACAGCGCCTTTTTGCAGCAGGCAGCGGAGCTGCTGGACCGGGTGGGACTGCAGGTCGACGCCTCACAGATGACCGTGGTGCGCCAGGAAAATCTCTATTGGGATCGCACCGAGGCGGAGGTCCGGTTTGACCGGGATGAGATCCACACCTCGGTCACATACAACGCGGACACCGGCGCGCTGCTTGCCATGAGCGGTATTGACTGGGTGGAGCAGCCCCCTGTGCAGGATTGGGCCAGCGTGGAGGAGCTGGCAAGACGTTACTATGCCCTGCTGCCGGTGCCACAGGATTATGTGCTGCAGGCCAGGGAGGAATATGACCCCCAGTTTTGGAGCTTTGACTTCTGCCGCGAGGCAGCGCCAGGCATTTACAGCTATTATGAGATGGTGCGGATCTCCGTCAACCCGGTCAGCGGCCGGCTCACCGGGGTAAACGTCTTTTCGGTGCCGCTGCTGGACGACCACACGCCTGCAGACGTCCCCCTGACCCAGGACCAGGCAGAGGCCGCCGCAAGAGCCCTTCCCTCTCTGCAGCTGGAGGCGTATGAGCTGAAAACCGCAGTGGTGACCGTCGGGCTGCCCAATTGGAGCTTTACCCAGTACAATACATCCGGGGAGCATCTGCAGGTTTCTAAGGTCACGCGGCTGTGCTGGGTGCTGCGGTTTGAGCGGCCGAACAGCGACTTTGCCGACGAGATCGAAGTCCTGGTGGACTATTACACCGGTGAAATACTGGGTGGCGACGTCACCGGATAGCCGTTGCCCCTCCAAAAAGATGTGAAATCCTCCTTAAATTTCAGAATCCGGTCAGAATCTCTGCTGTCAGATATTGACACCGGCGGGTTTTTGGATATAATTATTCTTATCTGCGGCAGGTACTTGCCGACCCTTCGGAGGATTATTTATGCGTCATTTATTCCGTAAGGGGCAGATTCTGACCATACCCAATCTTATCTCCCTGTTCCGGCTGCTGCTGGTACCCCTGATTCTGTGGGCATATTTGAAGCAGCAGAATCGGACTTTGACAATTGTTCTGCTCGCCATCTCCGCGGTGTCCGACATTCTGGACGGTCAGATTGCCCGAAAATTCAATATGGTGTCTGACCTGGGCAAGGCTCTGGACCCTGTGGCAGACAAGCTGACCCAGGTTTCCATGGTGATCTGCCTGTCTGTCACCTACCCGCTGATGAAGATCCTGCTGGCTATGTGCGTGATCCGGGAGACCTGTATGGCGGTCTTCGGTCTGCTGTCCATCCGCAAGCAGGACGCGGTACACAGCGCAAACTGGTACGGAAAAGCCTGCACCGTGGTTTTGCACGGCACCGTGCTGGCACTGCTGCTCTTCCCCGGGCTGCCGGAGCCGGTTTGCAACGGGTTGATCATTCTGAGCATGGTGGCTGTAGTGCTGTCGCTGGTCTTATATCTGCGGTTCTTCCTGAAGATTCTCCGGGCGCCGGATGCCCCCAAATAAATTGACAGCCCCGACATTTCAACCGGAAATGTCGGGGCTTTGATATCACCCAATGGTCCAGTGCAGCAGCAGCATATGGGCCGGGTAGTAGAGATAAAACGCGTATTGCAGCAGCTTGGCCTTGCCCCTGGCGCGGGGTGTACGGCCCTTTTTGCCGTTGTATGCCAGGATGGGCACCAGGGCCAAAAGACTCCACAGCTGGGTTTGGGTCCACTGAGAAGGCAGCGCAAAGGTCTGGGGCCGCCCTGTCAGCTGCGACAACAGCTGCTGCCCGTATTGGAACAGCTGGACGTGAAACACCGCTGCAAAACACGCCGGAATCAGCAGCAGCGGCCGCCTGCCAAAGGCCCAGAAGGCCAGAGCCAACAAAATCCCCTTTGCGCCGTAATCGGTGCTGACGACGCCCAGATCCATAAGCACGCACAGGCCCAGCGCCGCCGCCAGACTGAGCGCACGGGCCAGGGGCTTTTTACACCGATCCACCAGCCAGACCACCAACAGGGCGCACAGCAGCGTGACGTACACACTGCCCTGCTCCGTCCAGGCCTTGCCCACAAACAGGCTGTAGGGCACCTGGGAGAGCAGCGAAAACAGGCCCAACCGGCCGGCATAGGCCACCGGGCTGTGGGTGTGCCGGTAGCCGTTGGTCAGCAGAAAGGTATAGATGGGAAAGGCCAGCCGGCCCACAATCCGCAAAGGCCGCAGGGCAGGCAGACAGAAACCAATATGGTCCAGGGTCATGCACACCAGGGCCAGGATCCGAAGGGCTAGGGCGGACATCAGATCTCTCTCCTGCCCTCCAGGGCCCGCAGGAGCGTCACCTCGTCGGAGTATTCCAGCTGGCTGCCCACCGGCACGCCGTAGGCCAGACGGGTCACCTTGACCTCCATGGGCCGCAGCAGACGGGAGATGTACATTGCCGTGGCGTCCCCCTCGGTGTCGGGGTTGGTGGCCATGATGACCTCTTCCACATCACCCTTTGCCACCCGGGCAAGCAGCTCCCGGATGCGAATGTCGTCAGGGCCCACGTGGTTCAGCGGCGAGATGACGCCGTGGAGCACATGGTACAGGCCGTTATACTCCCTGGCCCGCTCAATGGCAATGACGTCCTTCGGCTCGGCCACCACGCAGATCTGACCGCGATCACGCTGCTCATCGTCGCAGATGGGGCACAGGTCGCTGTCGGTCAGATTTTGGCACACCGGGCAGGTGTGCACCGTCCGCTTGGCCTCTACAATGGCCCGGGAGAACTCCTCGGCCTCTTCCATGGGCAGGCTGAGCACATGGAAGGCCAGGCGCTGGGCCGTTTTGCCGCCGATGCCGGGCAGACGGGCGAATTGCTCAGTCAGCCGCTCCAATGCGGCGGGAAGATACCGCTGCATCAGAACAGGCCGCCCAGGTTCAGGCCGCCGGTAAGCTTGCTCATGCTGGCGCTGGCATCCGCCTCCGCCTTGCGCATCGCCTCGTTGACCGCTGCTACTACCAGATCCTGAAGCATTTCCACGTCATCGGGATCCACTGCCTCGGGGTTGATTTCCATGGAGAGCACCGTGTGCTTGCCGTTGACCACAGCCTTTACCATGCCGCCGCCAACAGTGGCCTCATAGGTCTTGTTCTCCATTTCTTCCTGCATTTTCAGCATGTCCTGCTGCATCTTCTGGGCCTGCTTGATCATATTTGCGTTGATGCCGCCGCCCATGGGGCCGCCGCGGAAACCGCCCTTTGCCATAAGAAATACACTCCTTTTAGTTGAAATCAGGTTTAATCCTCGTGAATATTTACGATGTCACTGTGTGCCCGGCCAAAGCTGAGCAGCTCCTGCCGGAGCTTTGCCTGCTGTTGGTCTGCGGCAGAGGCGGTGTCAAACCGGACCCGGATCGGCCGCTTGAGCAGCACCGAGGCCTTGTCCGCCATAATCTGCTTGGTTTCCGGCTTATCCAGCATCTGCTTGATAAACGGTGTTTTGGCCAGCATGGTGAGCTCCTGCCCACGCAGGCGGCCGGAGAGCATCCCCTTTTCGCCAAAGACAAAGAAGCCGCGCTGGGAGGGCTGGAGCTCTGTGCGGACTCTGGCGGCAAACTCCGGCCAGAAATCCATGGGCAGCTCCTCCCCTTCCGGTTGCGCCTGCTCCGGCACAGGGGGTTCCTCCGGCAGGGGCGGGCGCGCTTCCGCCTCTGCAACGGCGGGGGCCTGCACCGTCACCGCCCGGAAAGCGCCGGTGGCGATGGTCTCCTCCAGCCGGGTCAGCCTGGCGTTAAGAGACACCGGGTCCAGCTCCAGAGTGGGATCGCAGAGCTGAATGAGACACAGCTCCGCGTCAATGCGCCGGTTGGTGCTGGTTTTAAAGCCCGAGGCCGTTTTCTGCAGCAGCTGTGTGTGGCGCAGCAGCTCCGCCGAGGTAAACCTGGGCAGCAGCGCAGAGAGCTCTGCATCGGTACACTGGCCGGAGAGCATCTGCCGCCCGGCACCCGGCGCGGTTTTCAGCACCAGCAGATCCCGGCACAGCCCCACAAGCTCGTCCAGCATGGCGGCGATATCCTTGCCGGCTGCATATTGATCTGCCAGAATGGCAAGGGCCTGCTTTGCGTCGCGGTCTGCCACAGCGGAAAGCAGCTCCGCACAGCGCCTGGCGCCGGCCAGCCCCAGGATGTTATACACACTCTCGGCAGTCAGGGTGCCGGTGGAAGCAGTGGCACACTGGTCCAAAAGACTCATGCCGTCACGCAGGGCCCCGTCTGCCAGGCGGCCCAGCAGCTGGGCTGCCTCGGGCTCCAGGTCGATGCCCTCTTCATAGGCCACATAGTTGATCCGGCCGGTGATATCCTCGGGGGTGAGCCGGCGGAAGGAGAAGCGCTGGCAGCGGGAGAGGATGGTGGCCGGCACCTTGTGCAGCTCGGTGGTTGCCAGGATGAACATCAGATGGGCCGGCGGCTCTTCAATGATTTTCAGCAGGGCATTGAAAGCCGAGATGGAGAGCATATGCACCTCGTCGATGATATACACCCGCTTTTTGACCTCTGCCGGGGCGTAGATGGCGTCGTCCCGCAGGGAGCGGACGTTGTCCACACCGTTGTTGGAGGCGGCGTCAATCTCCAGCACGTCCATACAGCTGCCCTGGTCGATGGCCCGGCAGGCCGCGCAGTGATTGCAGGGGTTGCCGTCAATGGGCGAAAGGCAGTTCACAGCCTTGGCCAGGATCTTGGCACAGCTGGTTTTGCCCGTGCCCCTGGAGCCGGTGAACAGATAGGCATGGGAGAGCTTGTTTTGGAGCAACTGGGATTTCAGGGTTTGGGTGACGCTCTTCTGCCCCACCACGTCGTCAAAGGTCTGGGGACGGTATTTTCGGTACAGTGCCTGATACATGAGGGGCACACCACCTTTCTGCCTGTGCTGTGGGACGTCAATGTGCGCAATACCGGCCCATGACAAGATCGCACACCTACATTTGAACTTGCGTTATACCCGTTTCCCGGACAGCCAGCTCAGAAACGGCTGACTCACGGCACACGAGACTGACCGCTTAATGCTGCTCGGTTCCCCGCCTGACATGGTTCACGGGGTCTCGTTGCGTAAGACCGATTCCTCAACACCGCTTATCCGGACAGCAGCACAACGCAAGCCCGGGTGTAGGAATTCACTCCTGCTGTAGCGGATTGCAGGTGACAGGGCACCGCTATCTCCCCGGCTAGTGCGACCTTGTCACAGGCCGGTA
>CAMOKD010000027.1:0-27314 GCA_946617435.1 uncultured Clostridia bacterium
AAGATGCCGAAGATGACGCATGCGACGCTTTCCGTTCAACTCAAATCCCTTGAAGAATACGGACTGGTCAAACGCGAACAGTTTGAGGCGATCCCGCCGAGAGTCGAATACTCACTCACGGAGATCGGAAAAAAGTTTCATCCCGTGATCGCGGCAATGGAGACTTTCGGGAACGAGTATATCGCACAGATGAACGGAGGCGAAAAGCAATGAATCTGACTGGAATGGTTTACAGGCCGCCGTATGAGGCAAACTCACTTCTCCTGCAGGTCACCCTCGGCTGCAGCCACAACAAATGCACATTCTGCTATATGTACCCGGACGTGAAATTCACCATTTGTCCGATGGAGCAGATCGAGGCGGATCTCGAAGAGGCGGCGCAGGTATGTCCCGACGTTGAGCGGGTGTTTTTGGAGCACGGCGATGCGTTTGTGCTTTCTGCGGACAAACTGACGCAAATTGCGGAGACGATTCACAGAAAGCTGCCGAAGGTGAAGACCATTGCCATGTACGCTTCCATTCAGAATATCAAGCACAAGACCGACGCGGAGCTTCGCCGCCTTTGCGATCTTGGCATCGGAGGGCTGGATATCGGCGTGGAAAGCGGGCTTGACGCGGCGCTCACCTATATGAACAAGGGCCATACGGCAGCGGAAGCAAAGGAGCAGCTTCTGCGGCTTACCAAAGCCGGGATCCCATACAGCTTCAACGCAATTCTGGGCTGCGGCGGTGCCGATCTCTGGCGTGAAAATGCTGACGCGACCGCCGACCTGATCAACGCCGTGCAGCCGCATCTGCTGTTCACCGGCTCCTTGCACGCGCAGCCCGGATGCAAGCTGTATTGGGATATGAAAAACGGTAGCTTCAAGGAATGCACCATCGGTCAGCTGCTCGACGAGCAGGAACGCCTGATCTCCCGGCTGGATCTGAAAGACACGATCTATTTCGGCTCGCACCCGTCAAACCTCGTTCCGATGCAGGCGCTCCTCCCAAAGCACAAGGAAGAGATGCTCCGGATCGTGCGTGAAACAAGAAAAGAGTTTCAAGGCAAGCTGGACGAATTTCCCGTTCGCGGCGGAGAAGGTTCGATCATAAACAGATAATTTTTATTTTGGAGGTACACACTCATGGAAACACTGACCACACTGAAAACCCGCAGAAGCTGCCGTGCCTACAAGGCTGACCGCGTCGAAGAGGAAAAGTTGAACGCCATCGTTGAAGCCGGCACTTACGCGCCGACCGGGATGGGCAAGCAGTCTCCGATCATCCTTGTGATCAAGGATCAGGAGATCCGCAACAAGCTGGCGAAACTCAATGCCGCGGCGATGGGCATGGAGATCGATCCGTTCTACGGTGCGCCGGAGCTGATCGTCGTGCTGGCTGACAAAAGCATGCCGACCTATCTCTATGACGGCAGTCTTGTGATGGGCAACATGCTGAACGCAGCCGCCGATCTCGGTGTCGCAAGCTGCTGGGTACACCGCGCAAAAGAGGAATTTGAGTCTGAAGAAGGCAAAGCGATCCTGAAAAAGCTCGGCATCGAAGGCGACTACGAAGGAATCGGCAATCTGATCCTCGGCTATCCTGCAAAGCCCGCAGGCCAAGCCGCACCGAGAAAAGCGAATTACGTTTACAGCGTTTGAGCTGTTACGTTTGTACGTTCTTCCCTTGAAAAGTGTACATTTGTACGCTCTTACACATGAAAAAAGCGCTTTTTGTCTACCAGACAAAAGCGCTTTTTTCAGTTATATTCGCCTGCGGCGAGTTATATTGCGTTGCGGTTATATTCGGCTTACGCCGAGTTATATTGCGCTGCGCGCAGTTTGAAGGCGAATATAATATAACTTTGCGGCATCGCCGCAAAATATAACTGATCCGCAGGATCAATATAACTGCGCCGCAGGCGCAATATAACTTGATAGATTTGTATTTTTATGTTAAGATCTGTTTGAGGTGATAACTATGGCTGACAGCATCCTCCGCGACAAATCCAAGGAGTTTGCGAAACAGATCGTTCTCCTTTGCAGAACGATCAAGCAGGAACACCGCGAATCTGTCTTGACAAATCAACTACTCCGAAGCGGTACTTCAATCGGCACAAATATTCATGAGGCGTAGTACGCGCAGGGGATAAAAGACTTTATTTCAAGGTTTGAGATATCCCTGAAAGAAGCATATAAGACAGAGGATTGGCTTGAATGACTGCTTGAAACCGGATATATGGATGAACAAACATACAGACCGATCCAAAACAACTGCGGTGCAACCGGATGTATGCTTATTTCAACTATAAAAACGATAAAAGAAAAAACGTTGATAAATAGTTTCATTGTGATAGAAAAGCTCCCGACAAATCGGGATTTGTCAGATACTCTTTTGAAAGGGATCGTCGTTATGAAGAGCAAGGCACCATTAATAAAACTGTTATTGATTCTTATGATTTCAGCTATTGTGACAGTGTTCCTATATATCCTCTTACATGAATTCGGACATGTGATCGTCATGCTGTCAGCCGGTGACAGAATCACAGAGTTCAGCATTCTTGGCGCGCATGTCAGCGGGGAAGGCGGCAATTATACAGATACTTCCGATTTGTGGCTGCAAGCGAACGGGACGTTTTTCCCATTATTACTCTCATACGTTTTCCTGCTGTTCTACAGGAAAGAATTCAAGAACACGGTTTATAGATTTTTTTCATTGTTCTTTGGCGTGATTCCCGCTTTCAGCCTGCTTACCTGGTTTGTTAAGCCCCTTTTTTATGCGGAAGGAACCTTCACGCCGGGGGATGATGTTACCCAGTTTCTGTATAATTTCTCCCAAGGGCATTCCCCGATCATTGTGAGCATAGCCGCAGCAGTGCTGTTTGGGATCAGTGTTTTTCTCGTTATCAAAAAACACGTGATTCACAATGTCATTGAGGAAATCAAAACAACGCGTGAGGCGTTAAAAAGAGCGTGACAAATTCCAATCTGGAAGGGTGGTGTTTTTATGCCGATCCATTGCATGCGCCTGCAGCCGGGGCCGTTCGGGCTGATCCGGGACGGGAGGAAAACCATCGAGCTGCGGCTTTATGACGAAAAACGGCGGAAGCTTCAAATCGGCGACGGGATTCTGTTTGAGAACACGGAGGCTCCGGAGCTGCTGCTGGTCCGGGTGACGGGGCTCCGGGTCTTTGCCTCCTTCGATGCCCTGTACCAGGCGCTGCCTCTGGAGGCCTGCGGTTATACCGAGGCGGATATCGCTACCGCAAGCCCGGCGGATATGGAGATCTACTACTCCAAGGAGGCGCAGCAGCGCTTCGGCGTGGTGGGGATCGAGCTGGCCCCGGCCCATGATGCGATTGATAAAGCGGGGGAGCAGGAGCTCCCAGACGTTGCGGCCCTGGCTGCAAAGCTGTGGGCGCATCCCGCCCAGGAGCTGGCGGCGGAGTTTTTGGAGTTGCTGGAGCAAGGGGACGCGGCGCTGTTCCTTGCAAGGCAGAGCGGCGAAGCCGTGGGCTTTGCCCAGTGCCAGCTTCGCCATGACTACGTGGAGGGGACCTCCACCAGCCCGGTGGGCTATCTGGAGGGTATCTACGTGGAGCCGGCCCACCGGCGGCATGGCGTGGCGGCAGCCCTGCTCCGTGCCTGCGAGGTCTGGGCAAAGGGGCAGGGCTGCGCGGAGTTTGCCAGCGACTGCGAGCTGGAAAACGCAGACAGTCTCCGCTTCCATCAGCGCCTGGGCTTCCGGGAGGCAAACCGGATCATCTGCTTTACAAAAAATATAGAAGGTTGAGACAATGATGAAAACGATTTCCCTTTCCTGTCCCTCCTGCGGAGGGAATATGGAGCTGTCCGCAGACGGAAAACAGGCCGCCTGCCCTTACTGCGGGCATATCATGCTCATCGAAACCAAAACGGACGGGCAGAAGGAGTATGAGCGGCGCATGGCCAAGGCCCGGGCCGAGGCGGACATCAAGGACCTGCAGCTGGACCGGCAGCGCAAGCGCCGGCTTAAGGGCTGGCTGATCGCGCTGTGCGTTGTGGCGGGCATTCTCCTGATCAATCTGTGCATCCCGGGCTCTCCCATGCGGGAGCTGGTCTTTCCCCAAACTGCCGACCCGTTTACGGACCTGCGGGTTACGTTTTCCGGGATGTCCGGCGAGGGCAGGGCGGAGGTACAGCGCTCCAATCGCGGCGAGGCGTATGCCGATGCCGCCCGGTTTGAGATCAAGCCGGAGACAGGCCTGCAGAACGGCGACACAGTCACCGTGCAGGCAGAAGCCCCTGTGGGCTGGCGCTTCGAGCCTTCCGAGAAACAGTTCACCGTCGAGGGGCTCACGGAGTGGGTGCTTGCCCCCGATCAGCTCAGCGGGGACAATCTTGCCGCGATTCACGCCAACACGGAGCGCCTGATCCGGGAGGACTGGGCGGAGATTCTCTCCTCTTCCCTTGCCACGGAGATGACTTGCGCGCCTTATCGGACCTATCTGTTCGTTTCGGAGGAGGAGACCGGGTACGAGTACAACGTCCTCTACGACGCCTACGAGGTCCGGGTCACCCGGGAAGACGGCACAGTTCTTACCACCTACGAGGCCTGCCGCTATACCGACTTGAAAATCCCGGCGGACGGGGCTCTGACGGCGGACTACGGCGACCTGCAGGGCTTCAATCTGGGGTACAACTACGGCTTCTCCTCCACCCATTCCTTCTCCGGGTGGACAGACGCCGCCGAGATGGAGGCGGATCTTCGCCATGCGCGGGACGGATATCACCTTGTGGAATAACAGCAAAGCCTTGTGGCATCCTCTACAGCTACGGCTGGCAGCGGCCAATCTGCGCCTCCACCGTCAGCCAGGACACCCTGGACGAGTGCCCCATGGCCTGCAAGGACCCCCGGACCATCATCGCCGCCATCGGGGACACGGTCCGCATCGAAAAGCAGATCCGCCCCATCTACAACTTCAAATCCAGCGACCGGTTTACCGGCAAAAAGAAAAAATAATCCAAAAAAACGCTGACTTTTTAAAATGATCAAGTATGCTCGACCGGAGGGTTTGGCTTATGACGAAGAACGAAGTAAAACAGGCGATTCAGCGCGGCTTAGGCAGAGGATATCTCGCAGTCAGAAACGATCCGGAGCGGTATCGGGATCTGGTGCTGTGGGCTTGCGGAAGAAACCTTGCTTTTGACACGCAAAGCGAGGGAACAAGGGCCTGGTATGACTATCAACTGATCTTGTGCTACTCCGACCGGGCAGACTTCCGGAACCATGTGATAGACCGGTTCCAAAGGAAGCAGCCCGACAGTGGCTGGGATTACGCGCATTTTTCGGAGCTGCTCGCCTATTTTGCCGAGGACGGCGACGTGGCGGCAGAAAACGCGCTCTGGGAAAAATACAGGGAGCTGCTTGCAGCGCTGCACAGCTTCCGGCGGGCGAGCCGCAGAATGCGAAACACAATCGACTGCTTTGAATCTCTCTGTATCGCATTGAGTTGGAGGGAAGAGAACTATTCCGGGATTGCCGCGGATGTTGGCGATCTGTTTCTGAAAAGCCGTCTGTATGACGGGTGGGACTTTGAATGGCTGTACGACAGCAGACCCAAGCGGTTCAATCAGCGGCTGCGGAAAGCCGCTGATCAGTCCGCCGAATTGTCCGCCTATCTTGCCGCAATCGACGAGAATCAGCGCACCATGGATGGGTGGAAGAATACTCCACGCGTGACACCGATTCCGGAGAGCGGGCGACGCTTATCCGGTTACCTCAAACGAAGCGCCCCGGAGCTTGCGCCGAAGTATGCTGAGATTTATCTTGCAGCAGAAGACCCGGAGGTCCGAGCCGCAGCCCTGGAGGCGTTTGTGATTTGTCCTTATCCTCTGGACCCGTCGCCAGTGATTACCGACGCTCGTTCTGCGCACCCAGCGCTTCGGTCCGCTGCGCTGGAGGTATTGTCTAAGATCCGCCACCCGGCGGTCCGGGACTTTGCCTGGGAGCTCCTTGCCGGCGACCCCGAAAACGCTCTGCCGATTGTGATCAAGAATTATCTCCCGGAGGATGAAGCCCGGTTATACGCCCTGCTGCAAGCCTGTCCCGTGGACTACGCCTGCAAATCCAACTGGCATTGGCATCACCTGGCAATCTTCGACTTGTTCGGAAAGGATTCCGGTGTGGAATCACCTCCGAAATCTCTGCTGCCTCTGGTATATGAAACGACGCTGTGCTCCTTCTGCCGGGAAACGGCTGCCCGGCTTATGGGACGTTACCGCTTGATGACACCGGAGCTTTGGGAGGAGCAGTTGTATGACAGCAGCGACAAAATCCGCAAGGCGGCTGAAGCACATTTCCGCCGTATACCTTAGTGCAAAGGAGGCCGAATGACATGGAAGGCATCTATACCTCCACCGTCAGCCAAGACACCCTGGACGAGTGCCCCATGTCCTACAAGGACCCCCGGACCATCATCGCCGCCATCGGGGACACGGTCCGCATCGAGAAGCAGATCCGCCCCATCTACAACTTCAAATCCAGCGACCGGTTTACCGGCAAAAAGAAGAAGTGAATATGACAGGTACCAGGGTGCCGCTGAAAAAGGACTGAACGGGAAGCGCAACAGCGCGTTGCTTGCGTTTGGGAGGAAGCTGCCGTATAATCAATGCAGGAGGTGTTGATATGGACACAAAGGACGTTTTGTATGCCCTCAGGACCCGGAACGGCTTGTCCCAGGATGCGCTGGCGGAAAAAGTCTTCGTCACCAGGCAGGCGGTTTCCCGCTGGGAGAACGGGGAAACGGTTCCGAACACCGAAACCCTGAAGCTGCTGTCAAAGGAATTTCAGGTATCCATCAATACCCTGCTGGGCTCGCCCCATCCGCTGATCTGCCAGTGCTGCGGGATGCCTATGGAGGACGAGATCCTGGGCCGGAACCGGGACGGCTCCCTCAATGAGGAGTATTGCCAATGGTGCTACGCCGACGGCACCTACACCTACAGCGATATGGATGATCTGGTTGGCGCGTGCGTCCCCAATTTGGTGCAGCAGGGCTTCACCGAGGAGCAGGCGCGGGACTATCTGAAGCAGACGCTGCCGAAGCTGGATTACTGGAAACGGCAGGCGCAGCTAGGGGACGGCGGGCAGTTCGAGGCCTTCAAGGGGCAGTTGATCAACGAAATCAACGCGCTCCACATTAAGGGCATGCCGAAGCTGGAACAGCTGAACGCCCTGGTGGGGGCCTACGTCAATCTGGAGTATCCGCTTCCAGGCGGGAGGAAAGCCAGGTTCCTGGACGACCGAACGACGTATTTGGGAAGCCAGCTCCCCTCCGAGCTGGACCCCGGCAGATGCTTCGGCGTCCTGGCCAACGTGGATTTCATTCTGATCTGCACCTACGGGGCAGAGGGCGCCGAGCCGGAGCTGATTCTCTACAAAAAACGCTGAGCTGTGAGAGATCCCGGTCTGATTTCAGAGAAGAAATCAGACCGGGATCTCTCAGCTTCATGGGATTCTGTTTCCGAATTCATAGGCCAGCCGGGTCCATTCCAGCAGCTCGTCGTCCAGCTCTGAGGCGCTGCGCAGAAGGATATGATGGGTCCAGCGCCCGGGCTGCGCTTCGGTTTTCGCGGCGATGCGCGGGGAGTCCAGCGGATCCGGCAGCCCCAGGGTCAGTACAATATAATGGGTAGGCAGCAGCCGTTTCGGCAATACCCGGAAGATCGATACGCAGGCAAAGACCCGCCGGTTTTTCAGGGAGATCTGTGTCTTATGGACGACAACCGAAACATCCCCGAGCGCTTTGATCTGATCCAACAGCGTCTCGTACAGCGCCAGCTCCTCCGGCTTTCCGTCAAAGAAAAACAGCTCGTCCATCGTCATGGTTCCACGCTCCGTTTCCGTCACGCCCGGGGTTCGATGACCACGTGGATGGTGTCCCCGTCCCGGGCGCCCAGGGCCTTGCGGACGGCCTTCGTGACGCCGATGAGATAGCAGACCGAGCCGTCCGGGTTCTTGACGCCCATGTTCACGATGCTGCCGTCGTAGCCCACGCCGTCAAACTGGGCGTGGACCTTGACCCGCCCCTTGCCAAACTCCGCCCGGATATCCCAGGGGAAGGCCACGTAGGCGCCGCCGTTCTCCGGGATCTCATGCAGGATCGCGTCGTATTCATACTTCATGCTGTTTCCCTCCCGGCGGCGCTCAGGCGTGGTTTCCGGTGTCCCGGCACCAGGCGGCAATCTCCGCAATCAGCGCCAGGGGCAGCTCCCGGGACCGGGGGAAGCGGATGGAGCCCTTGCTGTACTGGTATCCGCCCGCGTCCAGCCTGTCCGCGAAATGGGCCACTGCCTCCGGCCCGGGGTACAGGCCGACGTGCTTTTTCGCCGCGGCGAAATGGAGAATGTTGCCGCCCTGCCAGTAGGTGGGCATGGACCAGGCGATCTTCTCCGTTGCCTCCGGCAGCGTTGCCCGGATCACCGCCCGGACCTGGCGCAGCGGCCCACGAAGGGCTTCGTCCTGGGCGTTGATGTATTCCTCAACGGTTTCCGGGACCTTTCCGCAGGAATGCTGTTGGTTTTCGCTGCGGAAGGTACGCCCGCAGTTCGGACAGGTCCACATAGAATTGCCCCCTTGCTTTAAACGTATGGGTACGTCTTTCTGTGCTTCATGATACTACAGAAAGCTGTATTTGTCCATACGGCAGATATCCAAAGTTGAGACGGCGGGCTTTGGGGCAAATCTCTTGTTGCGCTTCTGGGCTGAATCCGGTATAATGAAACACAGCAAGGTCTTTTTGTCCGTTTCGAGGTCGTAAAAGAAGGAACCCAATATGAGGCGATCGGTCGTCCGGCATTCCCTGTCGGGGAACACCGGCGAGGCCGCGTTTATGGATTTCATTCCAGGGAAGTGCCAGGCAGGGAGAACACAATATGAAAATGGAAGAAATGTTCCGGGACTTCGAATTCAACGAAGCGCCGGAGGAAATGTGCATTGAAGTCAACGGCATGCCGCTGCCGGAGGAGTATCTGGCCTTTATGCGCCGGCACAACGGCGGCGAGGGGCCTCTGGGCGAGAACAACTACGGCTGCTTCTACCGGCTGGAGGAGCTTCAGGCGATCAACGACGAGTACGAGGTCGGCAAGTGGTGGCCCGGGTACGTGGTTGTGGGTTCTGATATGAGCGGCCAGCTCTGGGCCTGGAACCCGGCGCAGCGGATCTGGTGTCAGATCGACAGCGGCAACACAGACGAGGATACCTATTACACGATCTCCGATTCCCTTGAGGCCTTCCTGGCCAACATGGACGCGGAGCTGGCATAACGGGCCATGGGCGGAAGGACGTTAAAATGAATCCTGCAGTGAAACACTATATAGACGGCTTAGACAAGCAGAGCATCCCCTGGCGGCGGATGTTCACCGCCTACGGCACGGCGGAGCACTACTGCGAATACCTGTCCGTACTGGAGCAGACCCATGACACCGAGGTGTGGAAACAGACCTTCCGCAAGCTCTCTGATTTTGAGCATCAGGGCACCTTTTTTCCACCGGCGCACTTTGCACTGGTTTTCCTGGTCAGAATCCTGCAGAAGCGGCTTCAGGACGGAGATGCCCCTGAGATTGTCGAAATGCTGACCGATCAACTCCGGTATTACGCCGCGCTGTGCGGCAATGCCGAGCAGCTGCAGCACGCCCGGGCGCTGGACAACTTCCCGGCGCTTCTGGATGACCGCTATCTGCTGCCGGAGGCGTATACCGAGGACGATCTGTTTGAGGTGTTTGAAGACCCCGAGGCAATCCCGGAGGAACAGTTTTACAGCCTCTACTACTACGCAGGGCTCGTCCTGGCGCAGGTGCCCGCGCTTTTGGACCAAGCCGGAGGGCTTCCCGGCAGAAGCGAAACGGAGCGGGGAAACACGGAAAACCTGGTTTGATTGCCGAATTCAAGCAGCGCGGCAGTGTCTCTGCCACGCTGCTTGAGAAATACGAAGGCAGGCTGCCTGCCGGCCATCTGAAAAAAGCCCGGCTCCGGGGGGGCAAATCGCCCCGATGGGCCTGGCCTGCAAAACCAATGGAGGGGGCTTCGTATGCATCAGCGAGAAGAGAGAATCACACTGACAGACGGCGGTGTCCGCCTGGTCGGGATTTTAGAGCGTCCCGCACCGGAGCCCGGCCCGCTGGTGCTGGTGCTGCACGGCTTCACCAGCTCTAAGGACAGGACCCACACCCTTATGGCCTGCGAGGCCATGGGGGAGGCGGGCTTCTCCACCCTGCGCTTTGACCTCTACGGCCACGGGGAGAGCGGCGGCGAATTTCCGAAACACACGCTGCCCAAATGGATCTCTAACACCCTGGCGGTGATCAGCTGGGCCGAGCGGCAGGATTTCATCACAGAGCTCTGGCTCTCCGGTCATTCCCAGGGCGGGTTGACGGCGGCCCTGGCAGCCGCAAGGGTGCCGGAGCGCGTCAAAGGGCTGATTCTGCGGGCGCCGGCATTTATGATCCCCCGCTGCGCCAGGGAAGGGTCTATGCTGGGTGTCCGCTTTGACCCGGCGCAGATCCCGGAGACCTTTCCGACCATCAAGGGGCTGACCCTGGAGGCGGAATACATCCGGTCCGCCCAGAGAATCTGCGTGGAAGCGGCCATTGACGCCTTTCCCGGGCCCGTACTGCTGCTCCACGGCACGGCGGACGACGTGGTGCCCCTGAAGGATGTAGAGGCAGCAGCCTGCCGGTACCGGAACTGCAAATTGGAGCTGATCCCCGGCGAGACCCACCATTTTGACCGGGCGCCGGAGCAGATGAAAACGCTTATCCGCAGCTGGCTCGGGCAGCAGAGCACAGGCGGCTGAAAGTACGGCCAGAGCAGCGAAGGGTTTATCTCATAGCCAAACAGATGAACCGCGTCATCTTTTCCGGCAAACAGGCGCATGAGAAAGCCCCGGATTTCGCCGGGTGGGTGGCGGCTGCTGTGCGGCCTTTTCGGCAAGGCCGCCCCAGGCCCGGAGATGAAATCCCTTTGCCCGCTCCGTGGACAAGGGAAGAGAGGAGCGAAACTATGCTGCCATTTTTTAAAAAGAGAAAGGGCCTGATGGCGCTGCTCTGCACAGTGGTTGTGCTGGGGGGCGCAGTTTTGCTGCACAGGCACTACGCCCTCAACGACCTTGCCCCCACAGATCGCATTCTCCCTGTTCCGGTGGTGTATGGCGGGGCAGCAGGGGAGGGGCTCACCCGCCGAACGGAGATTCGCTTCTCCGGGCGGAGGCAGGCGGAGGTGGAGGACGTCTTTGCGCTGCAAAACAGCCTGCAGCAGGCGCAAGCCTATACCCTTGTGTATCCTGTGCTTCCGGCCACCCAGGAAAATCTTGGCGAGAGCTGCGAGCTGCGGGTCAACGGCACACTGTGCACGGAATATGCAACCGCGGACACCCTTCGCTTCTCCTACGGGGCGGATCTGACGCCCCTGGAGGACGGCACGTGGTTCCGTGCGCTGTTCCCGGAGGGCTTGGAGCAGTGGGCCCCGGGGAACCGGAAGGGCAGCAGAGCTGCAGACTGTGTCCGTTATTACCTCTGCAAATGCACAGTTGCACCGGGGGAGCGTCTGGAGCTCCGGGTCTCGTTTCGATATGACCCCACTGCGGTTTTCCGGTTTTGCGCCAGCTATCACGAGGCCACTGTTGTCAGCCATTCCTTGACCCTGTCCGGCACGGATACCGTCTCTCTGGGCGGCAGTCTGCTCTCCGGGCAGCAACTGGCAGACGGGGTATTGGAGCTGGATCCGACCCGAAAGGATGATACGCTGACCTCCCGGGCATATCTGTATCGCTAGAACGAAAGAGAGGAAACAGAGATGGAACGAGAATACTATGAGGACATCGGCTACAAGCCCTTCCTGTTTTATGTCATTTACGGGGTGACCGGGGAGGACCTGGAGGTCTCCCGGCAGCGGCACCATGTGGACGAGCTGCCCGAGGCGCTGGATCTGCGCACCCTGAACCGGGCGCAGCACGGCGCCTACATGGACGGGTGGCTGACCGGGGCCATGGGCAGCGTGCTGCAGCGGGCCGACGATGGGCTGGTAGAGCGATGCAAGCAGGCGGAGACCTGCGTAGTGCTGCAGGGCAGCATCAAAAACGACAGCACCCTGGAGTATATGCGCAACGTCATCGGCATCATCCAGGCCTTTGTGGAGAAAGGGGCCTGCGGCATCCTGGATCCCCAGACGGTGACCCTGTATTCTCCCGCCCTGTGGACGGAAAAGCTGTTTGAGAAGCCGGTCGACGCCCTGCGGCATGTGGCGGTGCTCTATACCCCTGAGGAGGAAGGGTATTGGATTCACACCCGGGGCATGGCGGAATTCGGGCGGCCGGATATCGGTATCCACGGGGTTCCCGGGCAGAAGCTGGAGCGCTACACCCAGGTGGTTGAGCAGATGATCTTCTACGGCGGCAAGGGCCTGTTCTTTGCCGGGGATGTGAAGCTCCACATTGCCGACGGCAGCGCCTATGCGATCCACCCGGAGTTTGTGAACGACTTTGAGAACGAGGACTACAACAACGCCTACTACAAGGTTACCGTGCTGGAGGAAACGCCGGCATAGCCGGCCGCCGAGGAAGGATATGGGATCTGTTGACCGTGCAGCTTGGCACTATGAATCAGCGGAGCAGGGATTTCGCGGGGTGCATTCCGTTACCGGCGACCTCACCCCGGCACAGCGCAGCAGGGTTCGGGCCGGCAAGCTCACCGGGCCGGAATATCTGCTGCAGTACTGTGACGGAAAGCTGTGGTGGTCAAACATCTGCCAGGCCCTGCACCCCTTTGTACAAGCCTGCTATGCCCACAAGACCGGGGAATCTCTCGAGGATTACGCCGCGTGCTGCCTGCCGGACTTTCAGTCCTGTTACAACGTAATCACCACAGAAGAGGGCTACCAAAGGCGGAAGACCAATATCGACGAGCGGTACGAGGCCTACCGGCGATTAAACACAAAGTGACAGCGGAGGTATTTGAACCAACCCCGGCAGGGCAAAACTCCACGGGACGAGCTGTATTGGAGAAAGGATTTCGGTACCTTAAAATGCAGATACTACACCTTTCTGAAATGGCTTGATTGTATTCCGGTATAAGGGCGTAGATCCTGCAGCAACAGCCAAAACGACACAGCGCTCTGCAAGCCTGGGAGCATGCAGAGCGCTGTGTATTTAATTATTTCCGGACGGTTGCTTATGGAGCAATAAATCCTGCCTGCTCAAGGCGTACTGATCCAAAGTTGAAGTTATGAACAATAGATTTCGAGAATAGTGGTTGCATTTTCTTCCGATTCTAGTATAATAAATGTGAAAACACGCCAATCGCTGTTTTTGAGTGAAATTGCAAGGTATATCAGCAAATTATGTCCACTTGCCGAACCATACAGGCTGAAAAACAAAGACCCCTTCCGGAGTCTTTGCCCTTGCACAACGCAAGTTCGCTTTCGCGATGATTTCGCTACAAAGCTTATTTGAACTTGTAGTGTAGTCCAAGATGGTATAATGGACTATATCCCTTATATCATACAATATAAAAACTGTCAAGAAGGGATTTTGTTATGGAAACAAAAAATAATACAACAAACCCCAATGCATATTATATTGGCCTCGATGTTGGTACCAGTTCCGTAGGCTGGGCGGTAACGGACACAAACTACAATATATTACGCTTTCACGGAAAGCATATGTGGGGCAGCAGACTGTTTCCAGAGGCAAAAACAGCGGCCGAACGCCGCACCCAGCGCACCATGCGGCGCAGACTACAGAGGAGAAAGCAGCGGCTCATAATCCTGGAAGCGCTCTTTGCAGATGAAATCAGCAAGGTTGACAAATGTTTTTTTGAGCGCCTGCATGAAAGCGACTTGTGGCAGGACGATAAAAAGACCGGAAGTAAATTCTCTGTTTTCAATGATCCATCCTACACGGACAAGGATTACCACAAAACATATGAGACCATTTATCACCTGCGCAGAGAACTGGCGAACTCTTCTGAACCTCATGATGTGCGCCTGGTCTTTCTGGCGATTCACCATCTGATGAAATATCGCGGACATTTCCTGAATCAGGGAGAGAGTCCGGAGGAGATTCTGACAGTAGAACAGGCTTGGGATGCGCTTGTTCGCTATCTGGGGGATCAGTATGGACTGGCGTTTGCTCCGGCAAATCCGGCCAAATTAATAGAGGCAATCAAATCTGATGCACTTATCTCTGTAAAGAAAAAGTGGGTCAAAGAAGCCGCCGGACCAATCAAGACAGAAGAAGGGCAGCCGTCCCCGAATGCCATTTTAGAGCTGCTGGCAGGGGCAAAGATTCAACTCATCAAGCTGTTTCCGGATCTGGAAGAATTGATGGGAGAAAATGGAAAAACGGCTCTTCTGCTTAAGGAAGATCTCAATGAAAACGAAGATGCACTTTTTGATTTGTTGGGCAGGGAAAACGCAGGGCTGCTCTTTGCCCTGAAGGACGTATTTGACGCAGCCCGCTTAAGCAGCATCCTTGGTGCAGGCCAAGAAGAGTGCAGGTATATTTCCGAGGTGAAGGTCAGACAGCACGACGCGAACCGTGCCGATCTGCGGGTGCTGAAGCGGTTTGTAAAGGAATTTTGCCCTGAGATCAAGAACCGCCTTTTCAATGAACGAAAGGACAAGCTTGACAACTTCCCTGCCTACTCACGTTACAAATCCTCAAGCGGAGACTATCACTGCAATCAGGAGAACTTCTGCAAATTCCTGGAGAAGGAGCTACCAAAACAAAAAGCGGAAGTAGAGATTCCGAATGTTTGGCAGAAGATAAAAGACCGCACATTTTTCCCGAAGCTGCGTGGAACTGAAAACGGATTGATTCCCTATCAACTCCAAATGCGGGAACTGAAGGCCATTTTAAGGAATGCAGCTGTATACCTTCCCTTCCTGGGCGAAGCAGACCCGGATGGTTTCACCGTCGCAGAAAAAATTGTGAAAACCTTCGAGTTTCGCGTGCCCTATTATGTAGGGCCAGTGAAGCGCGACAACGGGCAGAAAAAGTACGAAAACCACTGGTGTGTTCGCTTTGCCGGAAAAGAGCAGACAAAGATCGAACCCTGGAATTTTGAAGAAGTGGTTGATCTGGAAAAATGCGCAGCCGCTTTCATGGCGAACCTGGTGGGCTGCTGTAAATATACCGGAGCGCCGGTACTGCCGAAGGATTCTCTGTGCTACAGCGAGTACATGCTTCGCAACGAGCTGAACCCGCTGCGCGTCAATGGTCATTTTCTGCCACATGAGCTGCGGGAACAACTGATCGACGAGCTGTTCGTCCACAGCGAGCGGGCCAAAACCGTCACAAAAAAGGATATTTTCAACTTCCTCAGAAGAAACGGATACCCCATCCATAGCAAGGAGGAGATTACGGGAATCGATGACAAGATCAAAACCGTGCTGAAAAGCCACCATGATTTTGCACGGCTGCTAGATCGAACCGGGGACTATGGTCTGGCAGAAGAGATGATCCACAGCATTTTGGCCTTTGGCGATGACAAGAAGCTCCTGAAACGCAGATTGAAAGCCCTTGCGCCCGATCTGGACGAAGGAGATCTTCGATACTTCTGCCAGAGAAACTATAAAGAATGGGGTAATCTGTCTGAATATCTGCTGACAGGACTGAAAGCGGAGGTAAACGGTGAGCAGAAGACTGTGATGGATATGCTTCGGGAAAAGGACCTGGTGCTGATGCAGATTCTGTCACAGGAATATCCGTTCGGAAAGCTGGCACAGGCGTATCTGGATGAAACACTTGGGAACAAAACCAGTCTGAGCGACAAGCTGGACGCTCTCTATGTTTCCCCGGCTGTGGAACGCGCGATCCGCCAAACACTCAAAATTGTGGATGAAATTGTCGGCATCCGCAAGGCACCTCCCAAAAAGATTTTCATTGAGGTAGCCAGAGACGTCAATGGGAAGAATCCCAAGCAGCGCACCAGCTCCAGAAAGGAGCAGCTCCAGGCGCTGTATAATAGCTGCAAAGAACAGGGCGACGCACTGAGTTTGGAACTGGAGCAGAGGCTTGCGACGGAGACTGACGATAGCCTCCGCAATGACCGCCTGTTCCTGTATTATCGGCAGAACGGTAAGGATATGTACACTGGCCTGCCCATGGAGCTGGAGCACGTTCTGGCGGGCAAGCTCTATGACAGAGACCATATTTATCCCAGATCAAAAATCAAGGACGATAGTCTTGATAACCTGGTGCTGGTGAACAGCAACGATAACCGGGAAAAGACCAATGATTACCCCTTGAAAGATGAAATCCGGACGAGAATGCTGCCCCTATGGACCGCCATGCGCAAGCGCGGGCAAATCAGTGAAAAGACCTACACTCGCCTGACTCGCGTTGAGCCGTTAACCGAGAAAGAGCTGTCAGACTTTGTTCAGCGGCAGCTTGTGGAGACAAGGCAGTCCACCAAAGCCCTTGCGGAGATCCTGAAGGAACGGTATCCCATGCCCGACACAAAGCTGGTTTACTCCAAAGCACAGAATGTCTCAGAGTTCCGCAGAGCGTACCAGCTCATCAAATGCCGGGAGGTCAATGACCTTCACCATGCCAAGGACGCCTATCTGAATATTGTGGTGGGCAATGTGTACGACACCCACTTCACGGAACGCTTTTTTGCCAACATTCTGAATGAGAATTACAGCATCGCTGTAGATACCTTGTTTGGGGAACTGAATACGCGCGGCGCATGGAATAAAAAGACAAGCATTGGGACCGTCAAGGATATGCTTCGGCGAAACGATCCCATTGTGACAAAGATGTGTTTTGAAACCAAGGGTGCTCTGTTTAATCTGCAGCCTCTTTCAGCCGGAGGTGGGCAGTTGGAACGCAAACGCAGCTTAGCAATTGATCGCTATGGCGGATATAAGGACGTGACCGGAGCCTACTTCTGCGTTATCGAAAGCACAGAGAGAAACAGACGTATCAGATCAATTGAAGCGGTCAGCATTGTTGAAAAGGAGGCGTATGAGGGTGATCCGGTGGCCTTCTGGGTTAGTCGCGGGAAAAAAGACCCGAGCATTCTCGTCAAGAAGCTCCACACGAATTCGTTGCTTGAGGTAAACGGAATAAGGCTTTATATTACCGGCAGAAGCGGGTCAACAAATGTCTACCAGCTTGGAGAAGAATTGTATCTGGACGATAAACAGCAGAAATTAGTTGTAGATATGCTGAAGTATATTGATTGGTGCAGTGTTAATAAAGAAGAGCGGTGCCCAAAATTTACAAAAGCCGACCTGGTAAGCCTGTATTCAGTACTTCAAAAAAAGAGCGCTCGATATAACGATACATTTGAAGGTGCACCGTTAGAAAAAGTGCTGGAATCCGGAAAGGACATTTTCGAATCCATGAAACTACTCGATCAATGTAAGACTTTGGAAGAACTGTTGAAAGTGTTCCAGTGCAATGCATTAAAAGCAAATTTGACTGCGATCGGGGGGAAGAAAGGAGAGGGAGCCATCAGGAAAAATAAGAATATTACCCTTATGAGATCCCTTACACTCATTCATCAGTCCGTAACGGGCTTATATGAATACCAAATCAAATTAAGGGAGACGACATGAGCTGGCGCATCGTATCGATCTCCAGCCTTGCAAAGCTGGACTATAAAATGGACTACCTGGTTGTCCGTACGCAGGACAATATAAGGCGAGTCCATTTAAGTGAGATTTCTGTCCTGCTGATTGAGTCTACTGCTGTTTCACTGACGGCCTATTTGCTCTGCGAGCTTTCAAAGTGGAAAATCGACGTAATATTCTGCGATGAAAAGCGGTTTCCCTACGGAATGCTGCTGCCGCTGCAGGGGAGCCATGACACCAGCCTGCACTATAAAAGTCAGGCTGCCTGGACAACGCAACAGAAGGCCGCAGTGTGGGCGGAGATTATTCGGGCAAAGCTTCGGGGCCAGCTTTCTGTTCTGCCGCGGGAACGGGAAGCAAAACGCAGGCTGATCTTTTCCTATTTACCGCAGGTGCAGCCGGGGGACGCCACGAATCGGGAGGGCCATGCCGCCAAGGTCTATTTCAACGCGCTGTTCGGCATGGCCTTCACCCGGACCATGGACTGTCCAGTGAATGACGCATTGAACTACGGCTATTCGCTTTTGTTGTCTGCTGTTGCAAAGATCACTGCCTGGACTTTTTTAGAGAAGCCTCTGGATTGGACGGACGGAGGGATTTGGACGATTGTGCTTGAGAACAAGCCCTTTTTGCGCCAGTTTCTTGATATGGTTCGCGCACAATCCGCGGGAATGGATGGGGACCTTGTACTGTCGGAACAGCAGCAGATTCTGGAGTTTTCCAAGGCGACAGAGCTTGTGACAGACCCGTTTTCTCTGCCCCTCACCGCAAAAAACTGCTAAGCCGCCTGACCCAGGCCGCCGCTGAGGCGGCAGAACCCTATGGAGAAGAACTGTTCAGGCTGGTAACACAAGTGAACGCAGTGGCGGCAAAGATCTGTATGGGCATGGAATATCATGTTACCTGGAATGAGCTGGACAGCATTGATGAGCTGCTGAAGCTCATGGGCTTCCACCCGGATGATGAAGGCGTCCCTCTGCCTGAACGCATACTGGAATACTGTCAGCTTGCCAGAGGTCTGTTCGGGAAAAAGCTGCTGATCTGCTACGGGCTCCATGCCTGCTTTTCCGAGGAAGAACTTTAGCTGTTCTGTAAGGAAGTGATTTACCGAAAGCTAAATCTTTTATGCATTGAGCCGTTTCAATCACCTCGCGCCTCGGGTGAGCAAATGATTGTCATTGACCGGGATCTTTGTGTCCTGTAGAAAGGGGGGCTTTCCGTGTAATCAGTTTGTGAAACAATTATATATGCATCCTGTCTTGGATTACCGGTGCTTTTGTAGGAGCGTAATGCTTGAAGCGTCTCCTGCCTGAGGGAGATTTGAGGTTTGAGAGTAGTGTAATCCAAGATGGTAGTAAAACAGCGTACCTCGCGCGGATGAAAAATAATACGTTTGAGAGTAGTGTAATCCAAGATGGTAGTAAAACTATCTGATCGTCTGTCAGGTCATCGGCACGGTTTGAGAGTAGTGTAATCCAAGATGGTAGTAAAACACCAACCGCAACCTCACGTCTATCAGCGTCGTTTGAGAGTGGTGTAATCCAAGATGGTAGTAAAACTGACCCGAAGGCATGGGATCCTGAACCATAGTTTGAGAGTAGTGTAATCCAAGATGGTAGTAAAACCGGAGACTTATCCAGGCCGGATATGACTATGTTTGAGAGTAGTGTAATCCAAGATGGTAGTAAAACGGAATTGAACCTATATCTACTCCTAACCAGGTTTGAGAGTAGTGTAATCCAAGATGGTAGTAAAACCGTCACCGCCCTCGCCAAAGAGCTGGAGGTGTTTGAGAGTAGTGTAATCCAAAAGCACAGCGAGGGAATAACCCCCGATCATTCGAAGCGTTGGCGTAACCTCCCGTGCCTTGGCGCGGGAAACAGGAGGGAGACTATGGCTGCGTTTTTACAGACCAATGTATACAGCTTTCGGGGCACGGTGCTGATTTACGGCGCCTGTCTGCCGGAGGTGTCGCCCGAGGGGTACCGGCAGCTGGCGGCCCGGGCGGAGGGGTGCTATGCCCTCTGCCTGGAGCAGGACCATCTGAACATGGCGATCACCAAGCTCACGGCCATTTTGGGCACGGGGCAGGTGGAGCGCCTGCTCTTTGCCACGGTGGACCGCTCGCCCCACTGCATCCAGATGCACTTTATCCGGCATGAGATCGAACGGATCCTGCCGGAGCATATCCCGATGGAGAGCTATGTGGTCGCAGACGACAGGCCGGTTCGGATTTCTCCGCAGACGGTGGAGCGGGCCAAATCTCTGGCCCGGCTGGAGCAGGAGGGCCCGGCGGAGCCCTGAACTGCAAAAAACAGGAGAGGTTGAAGTTGTGATAGAGATTTCTTTTTTGACCGGCGAAATGCTCCTGCTGGCAGGCTGGCTGCTGGCCAGAGCCTTGGTCTGGCTTGCCCGTAAAAACATCGACTGGCGGCGGGAGGCCCAGCTGCTGCCGATGCTGATCAACCTGGGGGTCATTGTCCGCTTTGCGTTCTACCCCATGAGACTGGTGAACGGCAGGGTGGAGCCCCTGGTGTTTGACCCCGACATGGTCTTTCCCCTCTGGATCAACCTGCGGCCCCTGGTGCATCTGTTTGACTTTGCCAGCACCCGGGACCTGCTGCTGAACGGGCTGGGCAACATTGCCATGTTCATCCCTACCGGAATTCTCATCCCCATCCTGTACAGTCGCCGCAACACCTTCTGGAAGGTCCTGGTCTCCGGTGCGCTCATCTCCTTGTGCATCGAGATCATACAGCTGCCCTTCTACGTGCGGTCCACCGACATTGACGATCTGATCCTGAACACCACCGGCGTGGCCCTGGGCTATGGGGTGTATGCCCTGGCCAGGGCCATCTCGGGCAGAGGAAAAAAACACAGCTGATGGCGCGGCCCGGATGCCGCCGTCAACACACAAGGAGGAACACAAATGATTCAAGACGTCACCCTGAAGCCCCTGGGAAAGTTCGGCTTTTACCGGGAGGGCCGGGCATACTGCAAGCTCTGGGACAGAGAAATCAGGGTATCCCTGTTTGAAGAGGAGGTCTCCCTGGAATACGCCGAGCGCTGCGTCCAGGCCATGAACGCCATGCCGGAGAGACTGATCGACGATATCTGCCGGGCGGCCAAGGCCTACTGCATCGACTTTTGCAGCAACATTGACAGCCGGTGGCTGCAGGAGCTGAACCTTTCGGTGCCTGTGAACCCGGATACGCCGCCTCGGGAGCTGCTTAAGTGCTTCTATCCCACCGGCATCATGGTGGAGCCGCCGGAGGACCCCTCCAAAATCGGCTATCAGCTGGAGTGCGAATGCCAGTGGGAGGAGGAACACGGCATGGAGATCGATATCCTGGACGACCGGCTGGTCTATCTCAGCGAGTATACCGGGGATTCCCCCTGGGGCGACCACGAGGACGAGAGCTGGAACTACGCCGGCCGGGGCTGAGCGGGCCCGCCAACCGTGAAAGGAGACTTTTCCATGGGAAGCACCTCAATTCTCATCCGAGACACCACAAGGGCCCAGCGGGAGCAGATCGTGGCGGAGTCCATCGGCAACATTGACGGGCTCTGCGACGGCTGCGGCCCCGGCCTGCTGAACATGTACGAGGATTATATCGAAGGCCGCCGGGAGCTGCGTGAGATCAACATGGACTTCCGCCGGAGCTATGTCTCCGGCGCCGCGGGCCCGGAAAAAACCGGCTGCGGCCATGCTCCCGGCGGGGACAGGGAATAAACGCCCCCAGCCGTGCAAGGAGGACGACCGATGCAGTATCTGGAATTCGGCGACCCGAGGGCGCAGACCGTTCTGCTCCTCCACGGCGGCGGGCTGGGCTGGTGGAATTACCGGGACGCAGCCGCGTTGCTGCAAAGGGACTGCCATGTGGTGCTGCCCATTCTGGACGGCCACGCCGGCAGTGACCGGCCCTTTACCACCGTGGAAGACAATGCGGCGGAGCTCCTGTCCTGGATCGACGCCCACTGCGGCGGCAGGGTATCGCTGCTGGGGGGCCTCTCCCTGGGCGGGCAGGTTCTGCTGGAGCTGCTCAGCCTGCGCAGGGACGTCTGCGCCTGCGCCCTGGTGGAGAGCGCCGCGGTGCTGCCCTCCGGGCTGACCAACGCGCTGATCGCCCCGGCCTTCGGCAGCAGCTACGGGCTCATCCGCCGCCGCAGCTTTGCCAGGCTGCAGTTCCGCTCCCTCCACATCCGGGAGGATCTGTTTGAGGACTATTACCGCGATACCTGCCGGATTGGGAAAGCGGATATGATTGCCTTTTTACAGGCCAGCACCGCCTACGCCCTGAAGCCCGCTCTTCGGGACACCGTGGCCCGGGTGCACGTGTTTTACGGCGAAAGGGAGAACCGCCGGATCCGCAAATCCGCGGCGCAGATCGGCCGTGCAGTGCCCTCTGCCGCACTGCACCCCCTGCCCGGGTACGTCCACGGCGAATTTTCCATCAACCACGGGCAGGCCTACGCCGCCGCAGTCCTGCAGCTCCTTGAAGGGGGCACGGATTGTGCGGAATTTTCCTTTGGGGGTTGACAAATCCTCATGTCTATGGTATTTTGGAATTAGAATAATTCTAATTCAGAATGTGGAGCAGACCATGACAAACTACGCACAACAGATCCTTGACCTGATCCTCACCTCCGGAGACCATCTGACGGCGGAGCAGATCTATCTGCGCCTGAAGGAGTCTTCACCCAGGGTTGTTCTTGCCACAGTGTACAACAATCTGAACACCCTCCACGGGCAAAACCTGATCCGGAAGATTTCGGTGGAGGGATATCCGGACCGCTATGACAAGACGACCCGGCATGACCATCTGCTGTGCCGGGGATGCGGCGTCCTGGCCGACGTCTGCCTGCCGGATCTCACCGCCCAGCTGCAGGCCCGGGTGGACGTGGAAATCCTCTCCTACGATCTGAAGCTGAATTATCTCTGCCCCCGGTGCCGTGCCGCCGAGGCAGCCGACCAAACTAAGAAAGAGGAGGCCAACCTATGAAATTTGTATGCAAAATCTGCGGCTATGTCCATGAGGGGGATACCCCTCCCCAGCAGTGTCCCCTGTGTAAGCGGACGGATGTGTTTGAACCCGTCCCGGCTCCCAAGAATCCCTACGCCGGTACCCAAACCGAGAAAAACCTGGAGGCCGCCTTTGCCGGTGAGTCCCAGGCCAGAAACAAGTACACCTATTTTGCCTCCAAGGCCAAGAAGGAGGGCTTTGAGCAGATTGCCGCGCTCTTCCTGAAGACGGCCGACAACGAGAAGGAGCACGCCAAGCTCTGGTTCAAGGAGCTGAACGGCATCGGCTCCACGGCAGAAAACCTTGCCGCCGCGGCCGACGGTGAGAACTACGAGTGGACCGATATGTATGAGGGCTTTGCCGTCACCGCCGAGGCCGAGGGCTTCCCGGAGCTGGCAGCCAAGTTCCGCATGGTAGCCGCCATTGAAAAGCACCATGAGGAGCGCTACCGTGCTCTGCTGCGGAACGTAGAGACCCAGGCGGTCTTTGCCAAGAGCGAGGTCAAGATCTGGGAGTGCCGCAACTGCGGCCACATTGTAGTCGGCACCCAGGCCCCGGCGCTCTGCCCTGTCTGCGCCCATCCCCAGAGCTATTTCGAACTCAACGCAGAAAACTATTGAGGAGGATCTGTCCTATGACATTTTACAGATGTGCACACTGCGGCAATCTGATCGCCCATCTCCACGATTCCGGGGTCCGCTGCGTTTGCTGCGGCGAGAAGATGCAGCCCGTGACGCCCAACACCGCCGATGCCGCCGGTGAAAAGCATGTCCCGGTAATCCAGGTGGACGGCAGGGACGTCACGGTCACCGTGGGCAGCGTGGAGCACCCCATGCTGGAGGCCCACTATATCCAGTGGATCGTGCTGGAGACCAGAGAGGGCCGGCAGCGCAAGACCCTGCGCCCCGGGGACAAGCCCGTGGCCCGGTTCGCCCTCACCCCCACCGACGCTGTGGTTGCCGCCTATGAGCTCTGCAACCTCCACGGCCTGTGGAAGGCGGACGCACCCATTTAAAAGCGAGCACCCGGATCCACTCGGATCCGGGTGCTGGTTTACAAATCGGGGCTCCGGACGGGGAATTCCTCCTGCTCGCAGCATGGCAGCCGGGCAAAGCCAAAGCCCACGTGTTCCGGCCGGTGGGCGTCAGAGCCGTAGGTCAGCTGTTTGCCGCCCAGGGCCAGATAACGCCGGATGATCCTGTCCTCGGGGTTGGTGGCGCCGGAGCCCTTGTAAAGGCCTCCGGTGTTGATCTCAATGGCCACGTTTTTCCGGATGGCGGCCCGGAGAATCCGGTCGATCTGGGCCTCGTGGGCCTCATACCGGTAGGGCTCCAGGTCGTGGGGGATATAGCGGTTCATATAGTCGATGTGGCCCACGGTGTCAAAAAAGTCAAACTGTTCCAGGTTTTTCAGCACCGTCTCATAGTACACGGTCATCAGCCCTCGGGTAGACCCAAAGCGATACCAGGAGCGCTGCGCCTGGGCCGGATCTGCGGGATCCACCAGGCACAACTGCCCGTCCGACTCCACCGGGATCACATGGGTGGAGCCGATGATGAACTCCCAGGGATAGTCCCTGGCCAGAGCCTCCGCCTCCCGGGCCAGCTTTGGATTATCCGGTACCAGACCCAGCTCCATCCCGATGTGGACCTCCAGCCGCCCGGCATAGGCGGCCTTCACCGCCTGTAGGGCGGTGAAATAGGCGTCCGGGTCAAAGCGGAACCAGGTCGGGTCGTCAAAGCCCAGATCCTGGTGGTCGGTAAAGCAGATCTCTGTCAGCCCCCGGGCAATGGCCGCCTCGCACATTGCCTCCGGCGCGGCCTGGGAGTCGGTGGAAAACCGGCAGTGCAAATGATAATCTTTTCGGATCTGTGTGTGCTCCATGTGGGGCGCCTCCCTCCGGGCCGGGCCGGTGTCCCGCCGCCCGCTGTGTTCCAAGGCATAGTTTACCACAAAACCCTGCCCCTGTCCATAGACTCTTTGGCAGCGGGGAACGTGCAGTTTTCTCATCCTGAGGCGCAAAAAGAATATTTCAAAAAAATTCAAAATAACCCTTGACAAATCGGCCCTTCACGTGTATAATGACTAACGTCCGCTGGGCAACACGGCTCACGGCGAAGTTGGAAGGTTAGCTCAGCTGGGAGAGCACTTGCCTTACAAGCAAGGGGTCACAGGTTCGAGCCCTGTACTTTCCACCACATATCTGGCCCGGTGGTGCAGTCGGTTAGCACGCCAGCCTGTCACGCTGGAGGTCGACAGTTCGAGTCTGTTCCGGGTCGCCAATTAAGAGCCAAGCCGATTGGCTTGGCTCTTCTAAACGCCTCTGTAGCTCAGTAGGTAGAGCAGCGGACTGAAAATCCGCGTGTCGTTGGTTCAATTCCGACCGGAGGCACCATTTCCTGCGGGTGTAGCTCATCCGGTAGAGCGCCACCTTGCCAAGGTGGAGGTAGCGAGTTCGAGCCTCGTCACCCGCTCCAAACAAATAAGGAACTGCACAGTCAGTTCCTTATTTCATATGGTGATGTAGCCAAGTGGTAAGGCAACGGTCTGCAAAACCGTCACTCGCCAGTTCAAATCTGGCCATCACCTCCAACAAATCCCGATCATGAAAGTGGTCGGGATTTGCTGTTTTTCCCACTTTTTCACGGTCAAAACAGTATAATTTCCGGGTTTTTCCGCAAATACTGTCGTTTTGCGGCATATGCAAAAAGTCCGCTTTCCGGCCTGCGCCGGTCCTGTGCAGTCCCCTCAAATCCCGCCGTAACCATCGAAATTGGTTATATAACCATCGGCATTGGTTATAATACTGTTATGAAATGACGGTTTGTCAAGGCGGAAAAAGCGCCAAGAATTACCTGTCATAATTGTGAGAAATGCCCAAGGGCATATGGAAAGAGCCAAAGCAATTACAGAATCCGCGGCATTGGCCAACTCTGTTATACGGGGATTGGATACCCCAGGTCAATGGTCCTCCGCCAGCGCTACTGTCTAAACGCGTGGATCACAAAAGTGCCGTCACAGTATTATCGTAGATCGCTGAAACCTTGAAAAGAACAGCTTTGGCTCCTTCCAAACACCCTGTTATGAAATGACGGTTTGTCAAGGCGGAAAAAGCGCCAAGAATTACCTGTCATAATTGTGAGAAATGCCCAAGGGCATATGGAAAGAGCCAAAGCAATTACAGAATCCGCGGCATTGGCCAACTCTGTTATACGGGGATTGGATACCCCAGGTCAATGGTCCTCCGCCAGCGCTACTGTCTAAACGCGTGGATCACAAAAGTGCCGTCACAGTATTATCGTAGATCGCTGAAACCTTGAAAAGAACAGCTTTGGCTCCTTCCAAACACCCTTGTTCTCTCAGGAAGAGCGCGGGTGCAGAAGCAGCAGCAGTGGCTGTGGGAACTGTGGGAAACCGCCGGGAAGGTTGGATATGGAGAAAGCTATATGGTTTTCCACAGTTTCCATCAGCTGAGGTGGTCGGTCATCATACCCCAGACGAAGCACGCAAGCTCTCTTGCGACAGCGGTGACTGCAATATTGTGCTTGGTATGCGAGGATAGCCGGTAGAATTTTCTGCGGAGTCGTTCATTTGCTTTATCTGCGTAGGTGATTACCTGTGGAGAATTGCCCTTCTGACGCGCTGCGAGTGCTTTGGATTTGTAACCGATTTTGCCTCGGGTATAGCAGTGTGCCGATTCGACCAGCAGTCTTCGCAAATGGGCATTGCCGGCCTTGGTGATGCCAAGATGCTTTCCGTTCTCTGCGCTGGAATGATCCCTTGGAACCAGCCCGAGATAGGCAGCAAAACGCTCTGCGCTTTCAAAACGATTGAAATCACCAACCTCGGAGAGCAGTGCCATAGCAGTGTGGGTTTTCACCCCAATGAAGCACTGCAGCTTAGCTGCATCTTCCTTGTACTCCTCCATCTGAGAGAATTGCTCGATTCTGGAGTCGTACAACTCCACCTTCTCCTGGAGTTGGTAGAAGCGGATCATGTACTCCTGCAGCACCTCGTTCATAATGGCGTTACCGAAGTCCAGCTTATGCAGCCAATCCAGATGGCGCTTTGACCACTTGCTTCTACCGTCAAAGAGGAAGCCGTGGCGGGTGCAATAGGCAATAATCTGCTGCTTGACAGTTTTCAGAGCGGCGTTGGCGTCGTCCCGCATCCGCATGTAGTCCTTGACTGCCTCGTCGATCTCAGTCGGAACATGCACAGCCTTGTAGGTGTTGTAGGCCAGGCACTTGGCAATGTTTCTGGCGTCACGGTGGTCATTCTTGTGTACCAGATTGTCAAACTTGCCCATAGTGGACGGAGCAAGGATAACACAGTCCACGCCATGATAGGTCAACTGGTGGTAAAGACTGTAGCCGAGGCAGCCGGCCTCATAGCCACAGAGGAATTGGCAATCCCTTCCGCGCATACTGCGAAGCCGATCCAGGTACTTCAGGATCTCGTTGTAATCCGGCGAGACTTGAATTTCAGCAAAAAATCTGTCCTCGGGAAAAGAATAACTGCAAATTGTGTAATTTGTGGTATGGACATCCAGCCCAACATAGAGTATACTTGTCATGGTGACTCCCCCTTGTATGTGGTAATTCCTGTGTTGTGGTTTGGTAATTCTATTATGACAGGTAAATCCACGCTTTGCAAGTCGGGAGTCATTTCATATTGTCTGAACTGCAATAA
>CAMOKD010000028.1:0-26743 GCA_946617435.1 uncultured Clostridia bacterium
GAGTTCTTCTGCTTCGGCACCAACGACCTGACCCAGATGACCTACGGCTTCAGCCGTGACGACGCCGGCAAGTTCCTGACTGCCTACTACGACGCCAAGATCCTGGAGAGCGATCCCTTTGCCAAGCTGGACCAGGTTGGCGTGGGCGCCCTCATGAGAATGGCCATCGAAAAGGGCAAGGCCACCCGGCCCGATCTCCACGTGGGCATCTGCGGCGAGCACGGCGGCGATCCCAGCTCTGTGGAATTCTGCCACACCCTGGGCCTGACCTACGTGTCCTGCAGCCCCTTCCGTGTGCCCATCGCCCGTCTGGCTGCCGCCCAGGCTGCCATCAAGGAGCTGTAAGCAAGCTTTTCCCATCCCCTCTGCCCCGGCAGAGGGGATTTTTTATGTGCGGCTGCCAGGAAGCCCCTTGACAGAGACGTGGGATTTTTATATCATATGACCGGAAGCTTATGATTGGAAAGGAGCGTCACCCGATGAAAATCGCAGTTCGTTATTACACCAAAACCGGCAACACCCGGCGCCTGGCCCAGGCGGTGGCCAAGGCGGTGGGGGTGGAGGCCCTGCCCATCTCCGAGCCTGTCACCGAGCCCGTGGACATCCTCTTTTTGGGCAACTCCTATTACGCCTTCTCCATTGCCCCGGAGGTGCGCAGCTTTCTCCGGTCCCTGTCCAAGGACAAGGTGGGCCGCATTGTCAACTTCGGCTCCGCGGCCATGCTGAACTCCACCTACAAAAAGGTCAAGGCCGAGGCCGACAAGGTGGGCGTGGCCATGGACCAGCGGGAATTCCACTGCAGGGGTGAGTTCAAGGGCGTCCACAAGGGGCACCCGGACCAGCAGGATCTGCAGCGGGCGGCGGAGTTTGCCCTGGCCATCGCAGGCTGAATTTTGTCGATTCCCCCCGCCGGGGGGAACAAAAGGGCCCGGGCTGTGGTATGATATCCCCCGGGAGGGATGACAGATGAAAGTCGCCAAGCTGGTTGTGGGCATTCTGTGTATTCTGCTCTCGGTGCTGGTGCTGCTGCAGTCCTGCGTCGCCGGCCTGTCCAATGTGCTGGAGGAGAGCCGGGAGGTCAGCGGCAGCGCCGGTGTGGCGGTGGCCCTGGTCCTGCTGGCCGGGGGCATCGTGATGATCGCCACCCGCAAGAGCGCCGGCAAGGGCGGGTCCATCGCCGCCATGGTGCTGTTCCTGCTGGGCGGGCTGATCGGCCTGCTGCTGGCCGGCTCCTACAAGGATCTGAACATCTGGGCCGGACTGTGCCTGGTCCTGGCGGTGCTGAACCTGGTCTGCCTGTTTCTGAAGCCGAAAAAAGCGGAATAAAGCCCACAAAAAAGGGCGCGCTGCAAAACAAAGCGTTTGCAGCGCGCCCTTTGCGCGCTTGCCTATGGGCGGAATGGCAGAGCGGGACCGGCGCCTTACCCGGCGCAGATGCCGGTCAGAGCCCGGTCCAGGGCCTCAAGGTCGGTCTCCCGGGTGGACCAGGAGGTGGCAAAGCGGACCACCGTCTTGTCCGGCCCGGCCTTGGACCAGAAGCCGCAGCGGATCCCCGCCTGCTCCAGGGCCTGCACCGCCCGGTCCGGCAGCACCACAAACTGCTGGTTGGTGGGGGTTTCCAGGTACCACTCCAGCCCGTGCCGGTTCAGGATTTCCTTCAGCCGGGCGGCGGAGTCGATGCCGTGGCGGCCCAGGGCAAGGTACAGCCCGTCGGTGAACAGGGCGTCAAACTGCACCCCCAGCAGCCGGCCCTTTGCCAGCAGGCCCCCGTGGCGCTTGACAAAGTTCATAAAATGCGGGGGCATGGCCCCTCTGGGGAAGACCACTGCCTCCCCGCACAGGGCGCCCACCTTGGTGCCGCCGATGTAGAAGCCGTCGCACAGCCGGGCCAGCAGGGGCAGGTCCACGTCGGTGTCCCGGCTCATCAGGCCGTAGCCCAGCCGGGCCCCGTCCAAGAACAGCCGCATGTCATACTCCCGGCACACCGCCGCAATGGCCTCCAGCTCCGCCCGGGTGTACAGGGTGCCCCACTCTGTGGGGTGGGAGAGATAGACCACCCCCGGCCAGACCAGGTGCTCCCGGTTTTCATCCTCCCGGACAGACCGGGCCAGAGCCTCCAGCTCCCCGGCCAGCAGCTTGCCCTGATGCTCCGGCAGGGGCAGGACCTTGGCACCCATAGACTCGATGGCGCCGGCCTCGTGGGCGTTCAGGTGGCCGGTGACCGCCGCGGCCACTCCCTCCCAGGGGCGCAGCAGGGCGGCGCAGACAATGGCGTTGGTCTGGGTGCCTCCGCTGAGAAAGAAGATCTCCGCCTCCGGCAGGCCCAGGGCGGCGCGGATTTTTTCCTTGGCGGCGGCGCAGTAGGCGTCCTCTCCGTAGCCCGGCTGGGGCTCCAGGTTGGTGGCGAGCAGGCGCTCCAGCAGCTTGGGGTGAGCGCCGGTGGTATAGTCGCTTTCAAAGCTGATCATCGCAGTTCCTCCTATCCGGTCATCCGGCGCAGAATCGCCGTGCCGTGTTCTTTCAGGTATTGCACCTGCTGCCGGTAGTCCGGCAGCACCTGCTCCACCAGGGCCCAAAAGCGGGGGGAGTGGTTCATCTGCCTGCGGTGGCACAGCTCGTGGACCACCACGTAATCGATGACCTCCGGCGGGCAGAGCAGCAGCAGACAGTTGAAGCTGAGATTCCCCTTGGCCGAGCAGCTGCCCCACCGGGTGCGCTGGGCCCGGACGGTGAGGGTGCCGTAGTTCACCCCCACCAGGGGGGCAAAGTGGGCTGCCCGCCGGGGCAGCAGCTCTCTGGCCCGGGCCTTCAGGGTCTCCAGCTGGGCGGGGGAGAGGGGCGTCTCCGGGGCTGCGGCCCTGGCCCGGGCCTGCTGCCGGGCGATCCAGTCCGCCTTGGCGGCCAAAAAGCGCCGGATCTCAGCCTCCGGCATGTGCAGCGGGGCCCGCACCACCAGGCTGCCGTCCGGCCGGACCTGGATGGACAGGGTTTTGCGCCTGCTGCGGATCAGGGTACAGGGCTCCATGGGGGACCTCCTCTCAAATTTTCTCTATTATAATTCTCCCGGGGAAAATTGTAAAGAAAAAGTATTTCGTCCCCGCATTGACAAAGTCCGCCGGGGGGTCTATAATGAAAGTGTCAATAAACTTACAGGAGGCTTTGATATGGCAATCAATCTTCGTGCCAAGTGCCCGCACTGCGGCAATGTGTACAACGCATTGGGCCCCGGTCCCTGCCCCAAGTGCCGCAACCAGGTTGACACCAACCAGCCCGGCATGCTCCAGCTGTACCGCATGGGCAACCCCATGGGCATGGCGGTTCCCTTCAGCATCTACATCAACGGCCAGCCCTACGGCCACCTGGCCAACAAAGAGAGCATCCGCATCCCCCTGCCCCTGGGCGCCTACACCCTGCACATGGCCCACGGCATGTCCCGCCGCTGCGTGGATCTGCAGGTCAACCTGACCCCGCAGTCCCCCTATGTGTGCGCCAAGGCCCACCTGAAAGTGGGTATGTGGTCCAACACCGTGGTCATTGAGCTGGCAAATCCCAACGAGATGCCCCAGGGCTGAGCCCTGCAGAATCGAGCCCCCGTCCGGCGACGGAGGCTCGATTTTCTTTTGTCGTTGCAATCGGCGGCAAGATGCGGTATAATAGGCCCGATCAAAGAGGGAGGAATGTTCTATGAAAAAGCTGATACCCCTGCTGCTGGCGCTGGCCCTGCTGTGCGCCTGTACCGGCCCGGCCCCGGCCCCTGCGCCTGTGGAGACGCCTGCTCCGGTCACCCTTTCCCCCGAGACCACGGCCGCCCCTGTCACAGAGACCGCCCCGGCCCCTGAGACCACCGCCGTGCCCGAGACCACCGAGGAGCCCTTTGATGAGCAGGCCTATGAGAGAGACAAGTTCTACCACACCTTCTGGGAGCTGGACCCCGACCAGACCGACGCCTGGCTTGCCCAAAACCCGGAGTATTTCCAGGACGGCTACCAGGGTGTGGCCGTCAACCAGGCCTGGCTTGGCGACAGCGGCCTGGATCTGTATACTGTGAACGGCCACCAGGTGCTGGCCATTGACGCCAAAGAGAAGATTTTGATTCTGCGGATCATCTGCAACAACTCCAGGGGGGTGCTGGCCATTGCCAAGGACCCCTCCCGCCTGCACCTGTATCCCTCCGCCAACATGGGCGTGGCGGGGGAGCACATCGGCGACATCGCCACCCGCCACGGCGGGGTCCTGGCGGTGACCGGCAGCGGCTTTCTGGACCCCAACGGCAACGGCAACGGCGGCCGCCAGGCGGGCTACAGCATGTGCGACGGGGTGAGCTACGGCGAGCGCTACGGCTACGGCTACTGGCGCATTGAGCTGCACGACAACAACTGGTTCTACGTCCGCGTGGCGGCCTACGACGTGGGCCCCGGCACCACCGACGCCATGGAATTCACCCCCGCCCTGCTCATTGACGGGGAGTTCCAGGACCCCGGCATCTGGACCGGCGAAAACCCCAGGGCCTGCATCGGCCAGAACGACAAGGGCGAAATCCTTATGGCCGCGGTGGAGGGCCGGTTCAGCGACTCTCCCGGCTGCAGCGTGGTGGAGGTTGCCCGGATCATGAAGGACTACGGCGGCCTGAACGCCATCAACGTAGACGGCGGCACCACGGCCATTTTGTGGTACCGGGGCAAGCCCATCATCCGCTGCTCCAACACCGGCGCCCCCGAGGGCCGCTATCTGCCCAACGCCTGGGTCTACGTGGGCGTGGACAGCCAGTAGGAGGGCCCTATGGAACGCAAGACACAGCTGCGCTACCACAAGCCCGGCCACATCGGCCGGTGGGAGGACACCCTCAACGCCATGGCCCGGCAGGGCTGGCAGCCGGAGCGGCCGGGCAGGATCCTGCAGCGCTACGTCCGGGCCCCGGGGGACTGGGTCTACCGCCTGGGCTGCTGCCGGGCCAAGGACGGCGCCGCCGACGAGATCACCTATTCCTCCCGCCAGGCGCTGGCGGGCTGGGAGCTGTATGCCCGCCGGGGGATTTGGCGGCTGTACCGCCGCCCCGCCGGGGAGGGGGAGATCCCGGAGCTCTGGCAGGGCCGCGAGCCGGTCTATGACGTCCTGCGCCGGCGCAAGCAGGGGTGGGAGAGCTTCCGCCGGGTGATGCTGGTGCTGGGGACGCTGCTGCTCATCGGGGGCTACGCCTCCAGCCTGCTGCCCATCCTGTACGCCACGGCCCTGCCTATGACCGGGGCGCTCATTGCCACCTATCTCATCAAATTTCTGGAGGAGGGACTCACCCAGTGACCGATTATTTCCATCTCGCCCTGCCGCCCAAGGCCCTGGACCAGATCAGCGAGCTGGGCCTGGCCCATGTGGGCGACGGAGTGTTTGAGCTGCTGGTGCGCAGCTATCTGATTCTCCACGGGGTCGAGACCAACAAGACTCTCCACCGCCGCACGGTGGAGCTGGTGACCGCCCCGGCCCAGGCGGGCTTTGTGGACCGGATCCTCCCCCTGCTGACCGACCGGGAGCTGGCGGTGTACAAGCGGGGGCGCAACGCCCACTCCCACCAGGCCCCCAAAAGCGCCACCCCCGGCCAGTACGCCCGGGCCACCGGGCTGGAGACTCTGTTCGGCTGGCTGTGGCTGCTGGGGGAGCGGGACCGGCTGAACCAGCTCTTTCACGCCGCCATGGAGGGATCTGACCATGCCACTTGACGCCCTGTATCTCACCGCCCTGACCCGGGAGCTCAGCCAGAGTCTGCCCGGGGCCCGGATCGACAAGATCCAGCAGCCCGAGCGGGACACCGTGCTGCTCAGCGTCCGCAGCCAGAGCCTGGGCAACCGCCGGCTGCTGCTTTCGGCCTCCTCCAACCATCCCCGGCTGCACTACACCCAAAGCCGGTATGAAAACCCGGCCCAGCCCCCCATGTTCTGTATGCTGCTGCGCAAGCATCTGCAGGGCGGGCGGATTCTCAGCCTGACCCAGCTGCCCATGGAGCGGGCGGTGGATCTGTGCATGGAGTGCGCCGACGAGCTGGGCCTGCTCAGCGAAAAGCACCTGTACCTGGAGCTCATGGGCCGCAATTCCAATCTGATTCTCACCGGCCCCGACGGCCGGATCATTGACTGTATGCGCCGGGTGGATCTGGAGATGTCGGAAAAGCGCCAGGTTCTGCCCGGCCTGTTCTACCGCCGGCCCCCGGCCCAGGACAAGGCGGATCCTCTGCAGGTCCGGCCCGAGGAGCTGGCCCGCCAGCTGGGGGCCACAGCCCTGGCCCAGAGTCTGGACCGCTGGCTGATGGACCGGTACGCCGGCATCTCCCCCCTGATTGCCCGGGAGCTGGCCTTCCGGGCCACCGGCCGGACCGACCCGGACGTCACCGCCCTGGACCCCGACCGCACCGCCCGCAGCCTGGCCCAGAGCATGACCCACCTGCTGGACGCCCCTGTGCCCACCCTGCTGGAAAAGGCCGGGGAGGCCAAGGACTTCACCTTCCTGCCCATCGGCCAGTACGGGGATTACATGACCCAGCGCACCCTGCCGGGCTTTGGGGACCTGCTGGAGGAGTTCTTCTCCGGCCGGGACCGGGTCCAGCGGCTGCGGGCCCGGGCCCAGACCCTGCGCAAGACCCTGACCACCCTCCACAGCCGGACCCAGCGCAAGCTGGCCGCCCAGCGCCGGGAGCTGGAGGCCACCTATGACCGGGAACGTCTGCGCCAGCTGGGCGACATTGTCACTGCCAATCTGCACCAGATCCAGCGGGGGCAGGCCCGGCTCACGGCGGTGGACTTTTACGACCCGGAGATGGGCCAGATCGACATCCCCCTGAACGTGACCCTCTCCCCCCAGCAGAACGCGGCCAAGTTTTACAAGGATTATACCAAGGCCAAGCACGCCCAGAGCTTTCTCACCCAGCAGATCCACCTGGGCGAGGAGGAGGAGCGCTATTTGGCCAGCGTCCTGGACGCCCTGGAGCGGGCGGAGTCAGAGCGGGACCTGGCGGAGATCCGGGCCGAACTGGTGGAGGGGGGCTATCTGAAGAACAACGACCGGAAAAAGCAGATGAAGCTGCCGGCCTCCAAGCCCATGGAGTTCCGCTCCTCTGACGGTTTTGTGATCTATGTGGGCCGCAACAACCGACAGAACGACCTGCTCACCTGCAAGGCCGCCTACAAGACGGATCTGTGGCTCCACACCCAAAAGATCCACGGCAGCCATGTGATCATCGCCTGCGCCGGCACCCGGCCCCCGGATCGGACGCTCACCCAGGCGGCCCAGCTGGCGGCCTACTACTCCCAGGCCCGCCAGGGGCAGAACGTGCCTGTGGACTGCTGCCCCGTGCGCCAGGTAAAAAAGCCCGCCGGGGCCAAGCCCGGCATGGTGGTCTATGAAAACTACCGCACACTCTACGTCACCCCGGACCCCGACCTGCCGGAGAAGCTGCGCCCGGAGGGGCAAAGTAAGTGAAGATCTGTCGGATTTTGTCGAAATAAGGTTGATTTTTTGCTCTGGCGGTGGTAAACTGTTAAGAGCTTTTTGAAAAATCGATCAAATGAGGTGATTCACTTGCAGGAATCTCTTCGCCGCCGTCAGGGCGGCAGGCCGGTGCTGGAGAGCGCCAACAACGTGCGTAAAAATCTGCTGCGGATGTATCGCCGGCAGCGCTGGCGCGTCAGCCACCTGTGGCTGTTCCCGGTGGTACTGGTGTATTCCGAGCTGCTGCTGCGGCTGTTCTGCGGCTTCAATCTGTTCAAATCCCTGGGGTATCCGCTGCTGTTCGGCATTGCGGCGGGCCTGTTCCTCACCTGCGTGACCATTCCCTTCAAGCCCAAGGTCAACCGGATTGTCAGCATGGTGCTGCTGTATCTCATCGCCCTGTTTTTCAGTACCGAGGCGCTGCTGCACAGCAGCTTCCAGGTGTTCTTCACCCCCAAGGACATTGTCACCGGCACCGGCGGCGTGGTGGGCGGCTTCCTGGGGGAGACCCTGCGGGCCATCTTCCACGGCATCCCCAAGATCCTGCTGCTGTTTTTGCCCGCCCTGCTCTACACCGGCACCGGCAAACGGCGGATGCCCGCCCGGCGCTACCGGCTGTCCTTTGCGGCCATGGTGCTGGTGGCGGCCCTGGTGGTCCAGGGCTTCACGGTGCTCATTGCCGCCCACGGCAAGAGCAAGGACCAGTACGGCAGCCAGTTCAACTATAACATCGCCACCCAGACCTTCGGCCTGCTGACCTCCACCCGCCTGTCCTTGGGCAGCAAGTCCTCCGCCGGCGGCGAGCTGGTGCTGGACAATCCCCCCGCCGATACCCAGGCCGCCGATGCCCAGGCCGCCGACGGCCAGACCGTGGAGAGCGGCGCCGCCCAGGTGCCGGCCACTGCCCCTGTGGCCACCGAGCCCCCCATCACCGGGGACAACGTGATGGACCTGAACTTCAAGGAGACCTCCAACGAGACCATCCAGAATATGAACGCCTACGTGCAGTCCCTCCAGCCCAGCAACAAGAACAAGTACACCGGCCTGTTCAAGGGCAAGAACCTGATCATCATCTGCGCCGAGGCCTACTGCGACGTGGTGTGCAACGAGGAGCTCACTCCCACCCTGTACCGGCTGGTGCACAACGGCTTCTATTTCTCTGAGTTCTACCAGCCCACCTGGGGCGGCTCCACCTCCACCGGCGAGTATTCCATGCTCTTCGGCCTGGCGCCCCTGAACGGCGTGGACACCATGCAGTCCATTGTGGACAACAACAACTACTTCACCATGGGCAGCCAGCTCTCCCGGCTGGGCTACCACGGCAACGCCTATCACGACGGCGACTACGACTTCTACAACCGGAACATCACCCATACCCACCTGGGCTACGACGAATTCCTGGCCCTGGGCAACGGGCTGGAGGACATCACCGGCTGGTGGCCCGGCGACCAGATCTTCTTTGACAAGACCATGGACACCTACATCGACAACCAGCCCTTCAGCGTGTATTACATGTCCATCTCCGGCCACTGCATCTACAAGGACGACGACCCCAAGGTGGAAAAATACATCGACCGGGTCAAGGCCGTCTTCGGCGACCGGTATAAGCAGACCACCATGAACTACTTCTGCTACCAGCTGGAGCTGGAGGAGGCCCTGAAGACCATGGTGGAGAAGCTGGAGGCCAAGGGCATCGCCGACGACACCGTCATTGTCATGACCGGCGACCACTACCCCTACGGTCTGGAAAAATCCCACACCTTCGGCAACTTTGAGGACTACGTCACCGACCTGTACGGCTACACCTACAGCAACAGCTTTGAGCAGGACCACAACAACCTGATCATCTGGTCCGGCTGCCTGGAGCACGAGAACAAGGATCTGGCCGTGGAGGTCAAGGGCCCCACCTACAGCCTGGACATTGTGCCCACCCTGTCCAACCTCTTCGGCCTGGAGTACGACTCCCGCCTGCTGGTGGGCCGTGACGTCTTCTCTGACACCGAGCCCCTGGCCCTGTGGACCAACTACAGCTGGGCCACCGACAAGGGCAAGTACGACTCTGCCACCGGGGAGTTCACCCCCAACGAGGGCGTCACCGTGGACGACGCCTATGTGGACAGGATGAAAACCATCGTGGCCAACAAGCTCTCCTACTCCGGCAAGGTGCTGGATGAGGACTATTTCGGCTATCTGTTTGACTGATTTCGGCAAAAGCCGCTGTCTTCTTTGCGAGACAGCGGCTTTTTCAAATTTTTTCAGGGTATTTTTCACAAAAAGATTGCAATTCTTTGGCTAATATGCTATATTCACCTGGTTATGAGTTGTAATTCAGCGCAGATCGGCAGGCGCCGGTCAGGGAAGGAGCGAACCAGTTTTGATTCCACAGGAAAACATCAGAAACATTGCCATCATCGCCCACGTTGACCACGGGAAGACCACCCTGGTGGACGAGATGCTCAAGCAGGGCGGCATTTATCGGGAAAACCAGGCCGTGGTGGACCGGGTTATGGACTCCGGCGATCTGGAGCGGGAGCGGGGCATCACCATCCTGGCCAAGAACACCGCCGTACACTATAAAGACTACAAGATCAACATCGTGGACACCCCGGGCCACGCCGACTTCGGCGGCGAGGTGGAGCGGATTCTCAAAATGGTCAACGGCGTGCTGCTGCTGGTAGACGCCGCCGAGGGCCCCATGCCCCAAACCCGTTTTGTGCTGCAAAAGGCCCTGGAGCTGGGCCACAAGGTAATTGTGGTGGTCAACAAGATCGACCGGCCCGACGCCCGCATCGACGAGGTGATGGACGAGGTGCTGGAGCTGCTGCTGGATCTGGACGCCACCGACGAGCAGTTTGAGTCTCCCACCATCTTCTGCTCCGCCCGGCAGGGCATCTCCGCCTACGGCCCTCATGAGGAGGGCAAGGATCTGGTGCCCCTGTTTGAGACCATTGTGAACTACATCCCCGCCCCCGGCGGCGACGAGAACGGTCCCCTGCAGATGCTGGTCTCCAGCCTGGACTATAACGACTACGTGGGCCGCATCGGCGTGGGCCGGATTGAGCGGGGCACCATCCGCCAGAACCAGGAGGTCACCATCTGCGACTTCCATGACCCCTCCCTGACCCAAAAGGGCAAGATCGTGGCCCTCTACGCCTTTGACGGCCTGGGCCGCACCCCCATCACCCAGGCCAGCGCCGGCGAGATTGTGGCCTTCTCCGGCATTTCGGACATCACCATCGGCCGCACCCTCTGCGCCCCCGACGCGGTGGAGCCCCTGCCCTTTGTGAAGATCTCCGACCCCACCATTGAGATGACCTTTGCCGTCAACGACAGCCCCTTTGCCGGCCGGGAGGGCAAGTACGTCACCTCCCGCAACCTGCGGGACCGGCTGCAGCGGGAGCTGCTGAAGGACGTGTCCCTCCACGTCAGCGAGCAGGGCACCGACGCCTTCAACGTGGCCGGCCGGGGCGAGATGCACCTGTCCATCCTCATTGAGACCATGCGCCGGGAGGGCTATGAGTTCTCCGTCTCCACCCCCCGGGTGCTGATGAAGACCATTGACGGTGTCAAGTGCGAGCCCATCGAGCGCATGGTGGCCGACGTGCCGGAAAACGCCATGGGCTCCGTGATCGAAAAGATCGGTCAGCGCAAGGGCGACCTGGTGGCCATGACCCCCATGGGCAGCCGCTACCGGCTGGAGTTCCTGGTGCCCTCCAGGGGCCTGTTCGGCTATCGCAGCGAGTTCCTCACCGACACCCACGGCGAGGGCGTCATGTCCTCCGTGCTGGACTCCTACGCCCCGGTGAAGGGAGACATCGAGCGCCGCAAGACCGGCTCCCTGGTGGCCTTTGAAACCGGCGAAACCACCGCCTACGGCATCGGCGGCGTCCAGGACCGGGGCTCCATGTTTGTGGGGCCGGGCGTGCCGGTGTATGCCGGCATGATCGTGGGGGCCTGCAACCGCAACGAGGATATGTCCGTCAACGTCTGCAAGAAAAAGCAGCTGACCAATATGCGGGCCGCCGGCTCTGACGACGCCATCCGCCTGGTGCCCCCCAGGGTGTTCTCCCTGGAGCAGTGCCTGGAGTATCTGGCCGACGACGAGCTGCTGGAGGTCACCCCCAAGAACCTGCGTATGCGCAAGCGCATCCTGGATCACAGCCAGCGGATGCGCGAAATGATGAAAAATCGCTGAGCTTTCCCCTCTCTCCGCCGCCGGCGGAGAGAGGGTTTCTCTTTGGCCGCAAAAAATAACAAAAAAGCGATAAAAAACATGGAAAAGCCTTGACCGATCTGTTATAATAAATAACTACATATGCTGGGGAGAATCTATCCACCGGTGAAGGGGGCAGGGCCATGGACCAGGAGCTCAAACGGATCTTACGCAACGAGGCCTATATCTACGCCACGGTATTTTTTATCCTGGCCGGGGTGATCGCCACCCTGCGGTACTATTGGCAGTCGGGTCTGATGGCCGGCCTGGGCCTGGTGATGTTTCTCATCACCGCGCTGGTCAGCCGGAGCAAAACCAAAAGCGTAGGGGCCTATGTGCAGAGCAGCGTGGACGTGCTCTCCGACGGGGTGGCGGCCGCCGCCCCCTATCCCATGGCCACGGTGCGGCCCTCCACCGGAGAGGTGCTGTGGCACAACAAGCAGTTCACCAAGACCCTGGATCTCAGCGGCTCCCAGGTGGGCAGCTCTGTGTCCCAACTGCTGCCGGGCTTCACCCTCCAGTGGGTGAAAAACGGCCGGGTGGAGAGTGAGGACGACGTGGTCATCCGCGGCCGCCGCTACCGCACCCTGGGCTACGTGCCCAAAAACAAGTCCGACGGGCAGAGCCAGGACCTGGCCCTGCTCCAGTGGCTGGACGTCACCGAGCTGCTGGACACCCGGGACGAATATCTCCGCTCCCGGCCGGTGGTGGCCATCATCCTGGTGGACAACTACGACGAGCTCACCGCCAACATGACCGAGAGCCAGATCTCCACCCTGAACGCCGCCATCAACAAGCGCATCGGCGCCTGGGCCGAGGACATCGGCGGCCTGCTGCGCCGGCTGGAGCGCAACCGCTTCCTGTTTTTGTTCGAATCCAAAGACCTCTACCGCATCACCGAGGGCAAGTTCTCCCTGCTGGAAACCGTCCGCCAGGTGTCCAGCCCCACCGGGGTGGTGGCCACCCTGTCTTTGGGCGTGGGCAAGGACGGCAAGAGCTTCCAGGAGGACTATGACTACGCGGCCCTGGCCCTGGAGATGGCCCTCTCCCGGGGCGGCGACCAGGCGGTCATCAAGGATAAGTACGACTTCTCCTTCTACGGCGGCCGCTCAGTCGAAACCGAGCGCCGCTCCAAGGTCAAGTCCAGGGTCATGGCCTCGTCTCTGGCGGCTCTGGTCGAGCAGTCCAGCCAGGTCTTTGTCATGGGCCACCGCAACGCCGACGCCGACGCCATCGGTGCGGCGGCAGGCGTGTGCGCCCTGTGCCGGGCCAAGGAGAAGAAGGTCCACATTGTGGTGGATATGTCCTGCAACGCCGCAGGCAAGCTGATTGACCGGCTGAAGGCCGAGCCCTACTATAAAGACCGCTTCCTCTCCGGCACCGACGGCCTGCTCTTGGCAGACGCCAAAAGCCTGCTCATTGTGGTGGATACCAACCGCCCCGAGCAGGTGGAGAGCCGGCCCCTGCTGGAATCCGTGCCCCGGGTGGCGGTGATTGACCATCACCGCCGGGCGGCGGACTACATTTCCAACGCCGCCATCAACCACCACGAGCCCTTTGCCTCCTCGGCCTGCGAGCTGGTGACCGAGCTGCTCACCTACGCCGTGCCCGCCCGGGAGATCCTGCCCGTGGAGCTCATGGCACTGATGGCCGGCATTGTGCTGGACACCAAAAACTTCACCGTCCGGGTCAACAGCCGCACCTTTGAGGCGGCGGCCTTCCTCCGGGGCCAGGGCGCCGACCCGGTGGACATCCAGCGCCTGTTCCAAAGCGACTTTGACGAGACCGTCCGCCGCTACCAGATCATCGAAAAGGCCAAGGTCTACCGTGACAGCATCGCCATCACCGTGGCCAACAATGAGGTCCGCCGGGCCACTGCCGGCAAGGCGGCAGACGAGCTGCTGGCCATTGACGGCATTGACACCTCCTTTGTCCTCTTCCGCCAGCCCGAGGCCATCTACATCTCGGCCCGGTCCAGCGGCAGGGTCAACGTTCAGATGCTGCTGGAGCCTCTGGGGGGCGGCGGCAACGCGGCCTCGGCCGGCTGCCAGCTGAAGCTGGAGGACATTGAAGAGGCCAAGCACCGCCTGGTGGAGGCCATTGACAAATATCTCGCCGAATGAAGAAAGGAGACATTTCATCATGAAGGTTATTTTATTGCAGGACATTCGCGGCCAGGGCAAGAAGGGCCAGCTGGTGGAGGTATCCGACGGCTACGCCCGGAACTTCCTCTTCCCCCGCAAGCTGGCCCAGGAGGCCACTGCCGACAACGTCAACACCATGCGCATGAACGACAAGGCCAAGCAGGAGAAAGAGCAGCGGGCCCGTGAGAACGCCGCCAAGCTGGCGTCTCAGCTGCGGGAGATGACCCTGGAGGTCTACGCCAAGGGCGGCGGCGCCGGCCGGCTGTTCGGCTCCGTCACCACCCAGGAGATCTCCGACGCCCTGAAGGCCAAGGGAATCGACCTGGACCGCCGCAAAATCGTCATTGACGAGCCCATCAAAACCGTGGGGGCCTATACCGTCAAGTGCAAGCTGGGCTATGAGATCAACGCCCCGCTGAAGCTGGAGGTCAAGGAAAAGTAAGCCCCACTGGCCGCCCGCCGGGCGGCATATCCGTCGGAAGGAGGGACCACCGTGCCCGAAATGGAAGATCTGACCACCCGACAGCTGCCCCAGGCCATTGAGGCGGAGCAGTCTGTGCTGGGCTCTATTCTGATCGACAGTCGCTGTGTGGGAGAGGTCATCGGCATTCTCCAGCCCGAGGACTTCTATCTGCGCCAAAACCGGGAGATTTACGAGACCATCTACCAGATGTTCAACTACTCCCGGCCCATCGACCCGGTGACGGTGATCGATCAGCTGAAAGAGAACGGCACCTATGAGGAGGGCACCACCACCAACTACATCCGCCAGCTGATGGAAATCACCCCCACTGCCGCCAATGTGAAATATTACGCCAACATTGTCCGGGACAAGGCGGTGCTGCGGGCCCTGGCCCAGACCGCCACAGACATCAACCAGCTGGTGATGGACCAGGAGGGCCCTGCCTCGGCCATCCTGGAGGTGGCGGAGCGGAAGGTCTTCTCCCTGCGCCGGGGCAGCGCCGACGACGCCCTGGAGCGCATCGGCACGGTGATGGTCAAGGTCTTTGACCATCTCAACGAGCTGGCCCAGTCGGACCGGGAGTTCCCCGGCTACTCCACCGGCATCAAGGACCTGGACAAGAAAATCCACGGTCTCAACGACTCCGACCTGATCATTCTGGCTGCCCGCCCCGGCATGGGTAAGACCACCTTCGCCCTGAACATTCTGCGCAGCGTGGCCAAGCAGACGGGCAAAACCGTGGCCTTCTTCTCCCTGGAGATGTCCAGGGAGCAGCTGGCCAACCGCCTGCTCTCTGCCGAGAGCACCGTGGAAAACGACAAGCTCATCACCGGCCGGCTGGAGGTTGAGGACTGGGAGCGGATCAGCGTGGCCGCCTCGGCCCTGAGCCGCACGGACATCCGGGTGGACGACAACCCGGCCATCACCGTGGCGGAGATGAACGCCCTGTGCCGCCGGCTGGACAACCTGGGCCTGGTGATCATCGACTATCTCCAGCTCATGACCTCTGCCGGGCCCACCTCCAAGGGGGAGAGCCGGGTGCAGATCGTCTCAGACATCTCCCGCTCCTTAAAAATCATGGCCAAGGAGCTGAACGTGCCGGTCATCTGTCTTAGTCAGCTCAGCCGTGACACTGTCAAGCGGGGCGGCGACAAAAAGCCCATGCTCTCCGACCTGCGGGAATCCGGCTCCATCGAGCAGGACGCCGACCAGGTGATCTTCCTCCACCGGGAGGACTATTACGACGAGAACACCCAAAACAAAAACATCTGCGACTGTATCGTGGCCAAAAACCGCCACGGAGAACCCGGCACGGTCAAGCTCCAGTGGACGCCCCAGTATTTCACCTTCTCCGACCTGGAGACCCGGCACGCGGAGCCCTGAGCCCTGCCGCATGAAACAGAGGAAATACGCATAAAATGGAACAAGAGGTTTACAGCCGGATTTTGGAGCAGGCCTTGATCTCCCCCGGGGCGGACGTTACCGTGGCCCTCTCCGGGGGGGCGGACTCCGTGGCCCTGCTGTTGTGCCTGCGGGCCCTGGCCCCCCGGCTGAACGTCCGACTTCGGGCCGCCCATCTGCACCACGGCATCCGGGGGGCGGAGGCGGACCGGGACGCAGCCTTCTGCGCGGCCCTGTGCCGCCGGCTGGAGATCCCCCTGGTATTGGGCCGGGCGGACGCCCCGGCCCGGGCCGCCCGCACCGGCGAGAGCCTGGAGCTGGCCGCCCGCACCCTGCGCTACCGGTTTTTAGAGGCGGTGAGCCCCGGCCTGATTGCCACGGCCCACAACGCCGACGACAACGCAGAAACCCTGCTGCTCCACCTGGTCAGGGGCACCGGCCCCCGGGGGCTGGGAGGGATTCCGCCCCGCCGGGGCAGGATTGTCCGCCCCCTGCTGGGCACCCGGCGGCAGCAGATCCTGGACTATCTGGCCCGGCAGGGCCAGGACTTCTGCCAGGACAGCACCAACCGGGAGGACGACGCCCTGCGCAACCGTCTGCGCCACCGGGTGCTGCCCCTGCTGCTGGCGGAAAACCCCCGGCTGATTGAGAGCCTGGGCCACACCATGGCTCTCCAGCGCCGGGAGGACGAATGGCTCTCTGCCCGGGCCGAGGAGGCCCTGGCAGAGAGCCGGCAGGGAGCCGGCTGGAGCTGTGCCGCCCTGGCGGCCCTGGACCCGGTGCTGCTGGGCCGGTGCCTGCTGGGCCTGCTCTACGCCCAGGGGCTGGAGAGTCCCGGCGCAGTATACGTCCGGGCCCTGGAGCAGCTGGTGCGCAGCGGCGGGCCCTCCGCCCGGGTGGACCTGCCCGGAAACAGGCAGGCCCGGCGGGAGTACGACACCCTGCTGCTGGGCCCCCGGCCCAGCGCCCAGGGGCTGACCGAGCAGCCCCTGGCGGTGCCCGGGCGGACAGATCTGTCCGACGGCAGCTGGATTCTGACCTACGTTACAAAAAATTTAAATTTCTGCCCAAAAAAACTATCCACAATCGCCCTGAAGTGTGATATGATAGGCGCGAGCTGTTGGCGGGTGCGCGGCAGACTGCCGGGAGACCGGATCTGCCTGCCCGGCGGCAGCAAGACGCTGAAGCGGCTGATGATTGACCGCCGCGTCCCCAGGCATCTGCGCCACCGCCTGCCTGTGCTGCTGTGTGACGGCACAGTGGCAGGGGTGCCGGGCCTGGCTGCCGATCTCCGTTTCCGCCCGGAAGGGGAGGGGCCGGCGCTGGTGGTGGAATACCACCCTGCAGAAGAATCCCGCCCCCTGGGCGGTTACGAAGGAGAAGTGCTTTGAAAAAACAACCGAGAATCAGCGTGATGGTGATTTACACCCTGCTGCTGTTGTCCATGGTCTTTGCCCTGTACAAGCTCTTTGACGCCAGCAGCAACGTCAAGCTGCAATATTCCGAGGTGGTCACCCTCTTCCAGGACGAGAAGGTGGAGTCCTTTGCCATCCAGGGCAGCACCCTGGAGCTGGAGCTGAAGGAGGAGTACAAGGGCAGGTCCGAAATCCGCTACAAGCTGCCGGACTTCTCCGTGTTCTACTCCGACCTGAATGATCTGATCATGCAGCAGAAAAAGGACGGCGTGCTCAAGGAATACGACTATGTGGCCCAGTCAGAGACCTCTGTGATGCTCTCGGGCCTGTTGCCCATGCTGATCCTGGGCGTGGTGTTCCTGGTGGTCATGATGGTGCTGATGAACCGCATGGGCGGCGGGGCCGGCGGCGCCATGAAGTTCAGCCGGGCCAACGCCAAAATCGGCAAGTCAGACCGGAAGGTCACCTTTGAGGACGTCGCCGGTGCCGAGGAGGAGAAGGCGGAGCTCCAGGAGATTGTGGAGTTCCTGCGTGACCCGGCAAAGTACACCCGCCTGGGGGCCAAGGTGCCCAAGGGCGTGCTGCTGGTGGGCCCTCCGGGCACCGGCAAGACCCTGCTGGCCAAGGCTGTGGCCGGCGAGGCGGACGTGCAGTTCCTGTCCATCTCCGGCTCCGACTTTGTGGAGCTGTATGTGGGCGTGGGCGCCGGCCGTGTGCGCGACCTGTTTGACCAGGCCAAGAAGATGGCCCCTGCCATCATCTTCATTGACGAGATCGACGCCGTGGGCCGGCACAGAGGCGCCGGCATGGGCGGCGGCCACGACGAGCGGGAGCAGACGCTGAACCAGCTGCTGGTGGAGATGGACGGCTTCAGCGGCAACACCGGCGTCATTGTGATGGCGGCCACCAACCGCAAGGACATCCTTGACCCGGCCCTGCTCCGTCCCGGCCGGTTTGACCGGCAGATCTATATCGGCAAGCCCGACTGCGACGGCCGCGAGGCCATTCTCCGGGTCCACGCCAAGGGCAAGCCCCTGGCGGACACGGTGGATCTGCACATTGTGGCCCGGGCCACGGTGGGCTTCACCGGCGCAGACCTGGAAAACCTGCTCAACGAGGCGGCGCTGCTGGCCGCCCGGTCCAACCGCCCCTGCATCCTGATGGAGGATCTGGAGGAGGGCCTGCTCAAGGTGATGGCCGGGCCCCAGAAGAAGAGCCACAAGGTCTCTCCCCGCACCCGCCGGCTCACCGCCTATCACGAGGCGGGCCACGCGGTTTCCGCCTGGTATCTGCCCCACCATGCCCCGGTGCAGATGGTCACCATCATCCCCCGGGGTCCCACAGGGGGCCTGACCATGTACCTGCCCGAGGAGGACCAGGACGACACCAGCCGCAGCGAGATGTACGAGTCTATTGTCTCCGCCCTGGGCGGCCGGATCGCCGAGAGCCTGAAGATGGACGACATCTCCACCGGCGCCTCTGCGGATATCCAGCATGCCACCTCCATTGCCCATGACATGGTCACCCGCTACGGCATGTCTGACCGGCTGGGCCCCGTGCGCTACGGCGACGACAACGAGATCTTTGTGGGCATGAGCTACGGCCGCACCAAGCCCTATTCCGAGCAGACCGCCGGCAAGATCGACGAGGAGGTCCGCTCCATCATCGACCAGGCCTATGAGCGCTGCACCCAGCTGCTCACCGAGCATGACGACAAGCTGGAGCAGGTGGCCCAATATCTGCTGGACCACGACACCATGACCCGCAGCCAGTTCACCGCCTGCATGGAGGGCAGAGAGATTCCGGACAACGAGTCCGAGTCCATCTTTGACCGCTTTGTTGAGCTGGAAAAGGAGGACCAGGCCCAGCAGGAGGCCCAGGCCCGGAAGGACGAGGGCTACAACTTCTGACCCCCAATCAAAAGCAAACGGAGATCCCCAACCCGGGATCTCCGTGTTTTTTATTTGAGAATCCATTTCAGCAGGAGGAACACTGCCAGGTGCACCCCCAGGGCGATGGGCACCCCATAGGCAAAGCCGGGGTGCAGATCCCGGTTGATTTTGTGCCGGGTCAGCCCCATGGCGACCAGGGCGCCCAGGCTGCCGCCCAGCCAGGCAAAGAGCAGCAGCGTCCGCTCCCGGATCCGCCACAGGTCCAGTACAGCCAGCAGCTTGTCCAGGGCAAAGAGGACAAAGGTGAAGCCATTGAGGACAATGGCATATTTTTCAACAAAAGACATAAACTGGTACCATCCTGATATCGTATTTTTTCGGAGGTGGTTCCATGAAAAGAACCGTGGTGTGCCTGGGGCTTCTGCTGCTGCTTCTGCCCGTGGGCTGTGCCCGGCAGGGGCCGGAGTACTGGGGGGAGGAATCGGTGCCTGCCGCAGCGGTGCAGCCCCTGCGCTACCGGCTGATGTTTCAGGTGCCGGAGGACTGCACGGCCCTGGCGACAGATCTGACTGGGGAGTGCTACGAGGCGGCGGACGGCAGCTACACCATCCAGGGCCGGATTCTCCCGGGCCCGGCGGAGTCTGCAGTGCTGGAGCTCACCGGCAGCTACCCCGACCAGCTCCAGGCGGTGAAAACCACCCGCATGGATATGGAGGAGTACCGCTTCTGCTGGTGCGCCGCCGGGGAGACCGAGCCCTGGCTCTGCCGGGGGGACGTGCTGTATGACGGCAGCGTGTGCTACTGCCTGTGCTTTGCCGCGGCGGAATCCCGGGCGGCGGACCTGGACGAAGTGGCCCGGCAGGTGATGGACAGCTTCGGCCTGTACTATGACGAGGGCTTCCGGGCTCCTATTATACCAGCTGCCGGCCCGGAAGGGAAGAGGCAATTGTCAATAAAACAGAATCTGCCTGCACTCCTGCCGGCAGCACAGCAAAACGCCTCCCGCGTCGGGAGGCGTTTTGTGTGCCCGGGGCTCAGTCAAAGGTCTGGTCCAGCCAGCGCTGGAGCAGGTCGGTGTCAATCTCGGTCTTGCCGAAATCCCGCAGCTCCACCGTGCCGCTGAAGCGGGCGCTGTCGGTGTAGCCGTAGACCTCCGCGCCGGAGAGCTTCCCACCGGAGACCCGGAACACCAGGGTCAGGCTGGTGACGTCCATGTCCATGCGCCGGAGCTCTTCCATCGCCTCGTCGTACTCACCGGGAATGCGGAAGGCGGGCTCAAAGATCTCCAGGGACTTTTCCAGGAAGCGGGGCACGTTGTACCGGTTCAGCTCAAACTGATGCACCTTTGCACCGTCCTCTCTGGAGGTGCTGTAGTCCAGGGTGTCCTCCAGCCACTCCTTGTCGTTGACGGTGAGGGCCCAGGTTTTCAGCAGCTCCTCGCACTGGTCCAGGTCCAGGTGCTCCTCCACCTCCCGGCGGGTGCTGCCGGAGTTGTCAATCTGGTCCAGCAGCTGGCGCAGATCCAGCTCGGTGGGCTGGTCGGCCTGCTCCTCGGCGGAGAAGAAGGCGTCCACCTGCTCCCGGTAATCCTCCCGCCAGACACGTCCCTGGTTGTCCACATAGAGCAGATAGCCCTTGTACAGGGCGATGGTGTCCTCTCCCCGGTCCATCACCACGGCAAGCTCCTTGGCCTCACGGTCAATCTGCACCTGGAAGGTGCCGGAGAGCAGCTCGTTGCCGCCGTCCCGGATATTCACGTCGGCGGTGAAGTTGTCCGCCTTCAGGGTGGCCTGGCCGGCGGAGTACAGCTCCAGCAGGGGGCCGCGGGTCAGACCGAACCAGCCGGTGGCCAGGCCGACGATCAGCACCGCCAGCACCAGCAGGCCAGCGCCGCCGCCGATCCACAGGCCGGGGCTCTTGTACCAGGGCTTTTTGGCCTTGCGCACCTCCATGGGGGCGGCGTAGCTGCCGGGATAGGGGGCCGGTGCCGGGCGGGCTGGCGCGGGCTTCGGCAGGGGCTGGCCGCAGTTGGTGCAGAAGGGGGTGCCGGCATTGTGCCGGCTGCCGCAGGCAGTGCACCATACATATTGCGGGCCTCCCGGGGCAGGTCCGGCGGCAGTCGGGGCTGCGTAGGCCGGATCCGGGGCTGTGGGGGCTGCGTAGACCGGGGCGGGCACAGGCTCCGCCTCAGGCGCAATCGGCTCCGGCGCCGGGGCCGTGGAGGCGCCCACGCCGCCGGGTCTCTGGAAGCCCTTGAAGGAGACGGGCGCTCCCGACTCCATGGGCTGGCCGCACAGGACGCAGAAGGCGCTGCCTTCCGGGTTGTCGCAGCCGCAGTGGATGCATTTCATACTCATTTCCTCCTTGGTAGAAAGTCAGGAATCCTCTCCCACAATTTCGTAGAACCGGCGCCACAGCCGGTCGGTGGTCAGGGGGCACAGCACGTTGCGGGCGCCCAGGCTGTCGTTGTAGTCCTCCAGCTTGTACACGGCGTAGCTGTCGTCATAGGCGGTCTGGGTTACCAGGGGAATCAGGTCAAAGTCGGTGACCTCTGTGCGGGTGCCGGTCTCGTCCACGGTTTTTTGGATGGTCACCGTGGCCATGCCGCCCAGCAGATTGTCCAGCTCGGTCTGGGCGGAGATAAAGTTGCCCAGGGAGTAGTACACCACGGCCTGGTTGCCGTTTTGGGCGGTGTAGCGCTCATAGGGCTCCAGCACATGGGGGTGGGCGTTGATCAGCAGATCCGCCCCCGCGGCCACACACAGCTCCACCGCCTGGCGGGAGGACTCTGTGGGCACCACGGAGTACTCTGTGCCCACGTGGAGGAAGCCCACCGTGATGTCCGCGTTCTCCTCCAGATAGGCGATGTCCGCCAGCAGCTTGTCCTGGTTAGTCAAGAGGTCCACGGCATAGCTCTGGTCCGCGGGCAGCTGGAAGCCGTTGAGCCCGTAGACGTAATTGATCATGCCGATGCGGATGCCGTTGACCTCCACAATGGCGGGCAGGGCGGCGTCCTCGGCGCTCTTGTGGATGCCCAGCACCGTCACGTCCTTGTCGCTCCAGTAGTCAATGGCGTCGTAGATGTTGTCCACGCCCTTGTCCATCACATGGTTGGTGGCGTTCAGGATGACGTCAAAGCCGGCCTTGTATACCGCGTCGCCGATCTCCCTGGGGGTGCCGAAGGTGGGGTAGTTGGACACATTGGCGTGGTCGGAGACAAACATGGTCTCCTGGTTGATCACGGCGATGTCCGCAGCCTGGATGTCGTCCTTCACATACTGGTACAGGTGGTCGTAGTTCCAGGGGTCAAAGCCCCAGCCGGAGCGGTAGACCATGTTGTGGATCAGGTTGTCCCCCACGGCCACCATGGATACCGTGGTCACCTGGGGCTCCGGCGCAGCGGTGGTCACCGGGGCGGCGGTGGTCTCTGGGGCGGGGGCCTCGGTCACAGGCAGGGTCGGGGCGGGCAGGGCCTGGGTGGTCTCCGGCGGCGCCGGGGCAGGGGAGGGGCCCAGCAGCAGCCAGGCGGCCAGCCCGGTCAGGGCCAGCACCAGCACCAGAAAAATCCGGAACCAGACGGCGGAGGCCCTGGTTTTCTTTTTCCTTCTCATCGTTTGCCTCCCGGACAGGGTCCTGCCGCTCAGAAGGCCCAGCGGCCCTGACGGAAGATGGGCACCGTCTCGCCGCTTCTGGTCAGGGCGTCAATGTCCAGCCCCTCGTAGCCGATCATAAAGTCCACGTGGATCATAGACTCGTTGATGCCCAGCTTCCGGCACTCCTCCAGGGACTTGTTCTCAAAGCCCCGGATGGTATCGGCAAAGCCGGCGCCCAGGGCCAGGTGGCAGGCGGCGTTCTCGTCAAACAGGGTTTCGTAGAACAGCAGTCCGGACTGGGAGATGGGGGAGTCCACCGGCACCAGGGCACACTCGCCCAGGTAGGCGGCGCCCTCGTCCATGGAGATCATCTTTTGCAGCAGGGCCTCGTTTTTCTCGGCGTGGACCTCCACGGCCCGGCCCTGTTCAAACCGGACGGAGAAGTTCTCAATCAACTGGCCCTGGTAGGACAGGGGCTTGGTGGCGTAGACAATGCCCTCGGCCACCCCCCGCATGGGGGAGATAAAGCACTCCTCGGTGGGGATGTTGGGGTTGAAGAAGATGCCCTGCAGGCTCCTGTCCCCGCCGCCCTTAAACTCGGCCTCGGGGATCATGCCCACGGTAAAGTCGGTGCCGTTGGCGCCCTTGTAGATCAGCTTGTCAATGCCCAGGCTGTTCAGGTAAGCGCACCGGTCGTGGAGATCCTTGTTGTGGGCCTCCCAGGCGGCCACGGGGTCCTCCGTGACCCTGGAGGTGAAGAGGATGGCCTCCCACAGCTTTTCCACGGCCTTGCCCTTGGGCAGCTCGGGGAAGAGCTTCTTGGCCCAGGCGACGCCGGGCACCGCGGCGATGCACCACTGGTATTTGTTCTCCATGGCGTCCCGGTAGGGCTTCAGGATGGGGTAGCGCTTCTGGCCGGCCTTGGCCATCTTCTCCTGGTTGATACCCTTCAGACCGTCGGGATCCTCAGAGACCAGGTAGATCCGGCAGGGCAGCACGTCCACGTAGTGCTGCAGCCGGGCCTTCTCCCACTCCTCCACCTTGGCCAGGGTGGTCAGGCTGCGGTGGCGGTAGTGGAGCTTTTCCAGGGGCTGGTAGTGAAACTCCGTGATAACCTTTTTTGCCCCGGCCTTATAGCACTCGTCGGTGAGCAGCTCCACAAATCCGGGCTGGTCCAGGTCCGCCTGGATGATGACCTCCTGGCCCTTCTGGACGTTGACGCCCACCCGGGCAATCAGCCGGGCATACTTGCGCAAGACGGTTTTCTTCATGATGTCTCTCTCCTTTGGTGTGGTTGCATATGGGATCACTCTCGGGTGTACTCCACGGTTTTGCCGTTGCCGGTCAGCCGCAGCAGATTGCCGGCAAGCTCATAGGTGTAGCTGCGCTGCTGCTGACCGGTGTCGTCCTCGTAGCGGACGGTCAGCAACCCGCCGGCGGCAAAAAATTCGCCCTCCAGGTCGGCGTAATCCTGGCCCTGGTATTCCAGCAGGATCCGGGCGCTGCCGTCTTCGGACAGGATCAGGGTCTCGGTAAACTCCCGCCCCTGGGTGTACTGCCCCTGGTTGACCCAGGTGCCGTACAGGGCGGAGAGATCCTCCTCGGTCTCGGTGGGCGGCGCAGGCTCCGGTGCCCTGCCGCCGCAGCCGCACAGCACCAGGGCCAGGGCTGCCAACAAAGCCAGCAGTCTTTTCATAGTGCAGCCTCCTGTGTCCAGCGGATGGGCGCCTGTCCGTTGGCCTGTAAAAATTCGTTCACTCTGGAAAAGGGAGCCGAGCCGAAAAAGCCCCGGTAGGCGCTCAGGGGGCTGGGGTGGACAGACTCTGCAATCAGCCGGGGCCCGGCGGCGGGGAGGATCAGCGGCCGCTTCTTTTGGGCCTGGCTGCCCCACAGCACAAAAGCGATGGGCTGGGGCAGGGCCGCCAGGGCGGCGATCACCTCGTCGGTAAAGGCCTGCCAGCCCAGCTCTCTGTGGCTGTTGGCCTGGCCGGCCCGGACGGTGAGCACCGTGTTCAGCAGCAGCACCCCCTGCCGGGCCCAGCCGGACAGGTCGCCGCTTGCAGGGGCGGGCCGGCCCAGGTCGCGCTCCAGCTCCCGGTAAATGTTTTTCAGCGACGGCGGCAGGGGAACCCCCTTGCCCACAGAGAAGGCCAGCCCGTTGGCCTGCCCCGGCCCGTGGTAGGGGTCCTGGCCCAGAATCACCACCCGCACCTGCTCCGGTGGGGTCAGGGCAAAGGCGGCAAAGAGCTGCTCCCTGGGGGGATAGACCGTCCCGGTCTCGTAGGCGGCCAGGGCCTGCTCCAGGGTGCGGCAGTGGGGCAGCCGGTCAAAGGGCCGGTGCAAAAAGCGGTCCCAGGTCATCGCTTTGCAGTGGTGGCGGCGGTGATGGCGTCCTCGGTCAGGCCGTCCTTGCGCAGCATCTGGCGCATGACCTCAATGTCTGCAGAGATATCCACCACGTCGTTTTCAAACAGCTTGTCCAGCTGCTTCTCGTAGCCCTCGGCCAGCTCGTCCAGCATGGCGTTGATTTTGGCCTTGGCCTCCCGGATGGAGGCGGTCTCCACCCCCTGGGATTCCAGCCTGGCGTAGTTTTCCAGGGCCTTCAGGGTGGTGGGCAGATAGTAGTTCAAAAAGCTGTAGAGCTGGGACTCTTTCTCGGGTTCTTTGTCCAGGATCAGGAAGATTTTCCGGGTCAGGTCCTCAATCCGGTCGATCTTGGCGGAGACCTCCGGGTCGTCGATCAGGTCGTTGTCCGCCCGGATCTGCCGCAAAATCCGGTCAGACCGGGAGACTGCCTCTTCTTTTTTCTCTGCCGGCCGCACCACCTGCTCCTCGGTGAACTCGGTGCGCATCAGCCGGTAGGTTTTCATGTCGATCCAGGCCGGGTCCAGCACGCCCCGGGTGATCATCTCCCGCAGGTCCTTGATGACCTTGTGGTAGTCAATGCCCATAACGTCCGCCAGATAGTGGATGGGCACGGCGGTCTTGTCGCCGATGAGCTTCAGGTAGGCCTGGAACCGCTCGGCCTTGTTGTGGCGCATCCGGCCGTAGATGGCGGTCACGCCGCCCACAGCCATAATCGTAAAGTAGAACAGGGGAGATACCAGCCCCTGGGCGGAGACGCCGTCGCTGAGCAGGGCCAGGCTCCCGGCCGCCCCGCCGATAAAGCCGATGCCCGCCGCAATGGCGCCGAAGATGGAGATCAGGGTGCCCTTGCGGGGGATGCCGCTGCCGGCGGCCTGGGCAGGCACGGGCCGACCCTGGGCAATCTGCCGGATCTGGGCCCGCTGGGCGGCGGGGCTGGCCTGGGGTCGGATCACCTGGGGCTTCTGCATCTCGTTGAGAGAGGGAAGCTCCAACTTGCCGCCGATGTTGGGCAGGATGTCCAGAATGTTGGCCACAATCAGACCGATGCCCACCGGCGGGGCGAACATGCTGATGATGGCGCCAAGGAAGAACCAGCGGCGTCTGCTGCGGGATTTTTGTTCGTTTTGCGCTCGATTGTCCATAAAAGCCTCCTGTGAAGAAAGCAATCTCTCCCCGGGCCGGCGCTGCCGGCAGGGGACACTATACCATGTTACTGCCTATTTTACCGCAAAAACCCCCGGGTGTAAAGCGTATACTTTTTAATTATATGTAAAAATTCAGGAAAAACCCATTGACAACCCGGAGCAGAAATGCTAAATTGTTGCTACAAACACATTGGTAGTGTGGGAGTCTGCCGCCGGCAGGCTGCCGCTGCAATGAAATTTATCGTCTGGAGGAACCAACTATGTCCAACACCCCCCTGATCGGCGCCGCAGTCATCGGCCAGTCCGGCGGCCCCTCTGCAGTCATCAACGCGTCCGCCTACGGCGTCATCAAAACCGCGCTGGAGAGCGAATATATCACCACCGTGTACGGTGCCAACCATGGCATCAAGGGCGTCCTGGAGGACCGCCTGATGATCATGGACGAGGAAGATCCCAAAGAGCTGGAAAAGATGCTCTACACCCCCTCCTCCGCCCTGGGCTCCTGCCGGTACAAGATTGCCGATCCCGACGAGGACGACACCGATTTCAAGCGGATCCTTGAGATCTTCCGCAAGTACAACATCCGCTACTTCTTCTACAACGGCGGCAACGACTCCATGGACACCTGCAACAAGAT
>CAMOKD010000029.1:0-26296 GCA_946617435.1 uncultured Clostridia bacterium
GTGGGCTCTACCGGCACGGTGGGCACGGTGGGCTGCTCCGGGTTGGTGGGCACGGTGGGCTGGTCCGGGTTTGTGGGGTCGTCAGGCTTGGTGGGATCGGGGTCATCGGGCTTGGTGGGGTCCGGTGTCGGAGTGGGCTCAGGCGCGGGAGTGGGCTCCGGCTCCTCCTCGGTGGTGGTCAGGGTCAGATACACTCTGGAACCGCTGACTGTACCATACAGACACACGCCAACCTGTGTAGAGGTATAGGTGGTATATCTGGGCGCACTGCCGTTATATTGCAGATAGCCCTGGTTGCCGGCCTTTGGAGAGAGGATCGCATTGTCCCCCTCAAAAGCAACCGTCCAGAGATAAGCGGTGTCCTGCTCGGTGACGGTGCCATGATCGGGGTCAAGGGTGACTTTTTTGCCGCCATCCGCCCGCAGGGGATAGCCGTTACAGTCATAGATGGCATAGCTGCCGCCTGTGGCGCGGAAGGAGAAAATGTTCCCGGCAGTGGCATTGGTCACCACGCTGCCGGTAAAGGAGGCGGCGTTAAAGCCCATATAAGTGCCCTTGGAGTAGTCGTTGTTCATCATCACCTGTTTGTCAGGGGAGGCGATGACATAGTCGCCGTCGGCCATGGTCCGTACAAGGCTGAATTCCCCGGTGGCGTCCTGGCCGCCGGCCTCGGTGTAGGTGTACAGAGCATAGAGCGTCTGTGTCTCCTTGGAGAGAGTGAAGTCCTCGAAGGCCTGCAGGAAGACAGGGCGCTCGACCTGGGGCTCAACGGGCGCAGTAACCCAGCCCACAAAGCTGTAGTCGTGGTCGGCCTGCGCAGGGGTCCCCTGGGGCTGCGGCAGAGAAATCACGTCGCTGAGATAGCCGGAAATCGGCGGGCAGTCCACACCCTCCGGCACGGAGAACCGGAGCTCGGCAGAAGTCTTTGCGGCAAAATGTACGGTGATGACGCAGTCGGCAGTGACGTCGGTAAGGCGGAACCGGTTGCCGGAGGGATGCACCACAGCGGCGTCTTCCGGCTCCAGGGTGTAGCCTGAGACATAGTAGCCCTCTGCAGGCTGGGCAGTCACGGTCTTTCCGCTGCGCGTTACAGTGCCGTGGGTCTCATCGTCAGCGCAGGCAGTGATCTCATACTCTGCACCCTGATGCTCCCTGGCGTAGCCGGAGGGGGTGTCCATATCCGGCAGCTCCCGGTCAAAGAGCATCCAGCCCAGCTCGGGGTAGTCGATAAACACATTCCGGTTGCCCTGGATGGTCTCAACGCAGTCGTTGCGGCTCATCTCCCAGGTGTCAACAGGGTCCATCTCACACCAATCCAGCAGCGTGTCAAGGGATTCGATGACCTTATTGCCCTGGTTGGCATTGTTGCCGGAGCCGGAGGCCGGCGTTTTGGTGCAGAGATTCAGATTTTGGGGATCGCTGCCGCCCTGGCCGTAGGCCACATAGACGTACAGGAGGATTCTGGCCACATCGCCCTTCACCCCGTCGGCGACCTCAACCAGGCCGAAATCGCTGTTCAGGCTGTAGGCGGGGTCATACCAGAGTACATCCTTGCCGTCAAACTTGTAGGTATCATACTCCGGCAGCACGCCCTTGACATTGCCCATGGTGTAGTGGCTTCTGGCAGAGTTGACACCGGAGTTGGTGGGCCGCAGGTGGTGCAGATCGGAGCCTGCGCCGCTTTCATAGAAATTGCCCTGGCTCTTGGGCCAGACGTGCTCCCGGTTGTAGCCTGTGCCAAAGCTGTCTGAATAGAACAGGATGGCGTCGCTTGAGCCGCCGGAGGCGTCAGTGGATTTCCAGTAGGATGTGAGTGAACTGTAGGTGACGGTGTTTTTCAGTGTGGAACGCATCAGTTCATGCAGGGCTGTAAACAGCTCGCTCTGGGCTGCCTCCACAGAGTTGCCTGTGGCAATGCCGGGCAGGGCTTCAAACTGCGCCATGGTATTGCTGCCGGTGTAATACTTCTCCGCCTGATCGCTGAGGGCGGAACAGATCTCATGTCGGGTGCCGGTGTTGGTATAGTCGTTGCCCGCTGCCATGGCCGGAGCCGCAGGGAACAGGCTGAGCACCAAAACCAGGGCGATCAGAGCCGCACAGAATCGTTTCAAAACAGCCACTTCCTTTCTGTATTCTGGTGGTTTCATTATACCACCGGCGTATCCAAAATACAAGTACGGCAGAGAAAAGGCAGGCTGAAAATACGGCAAAAACAGGACTTTCGCAGCCGCCCGGACAGGTATAAGCCAACGGGCGCGCCGCACAGTGATTTCACTTGCGGCGCGCCCTGCATGTTCTTATTTGCGGCGGACCAATGTTCCGTTTGCAACCTCGTAAATCTGGTCGCAGTGCTCAATGGTAGAGAGCCTGTGGGCAATGATGATGCAGGTTTTTCCGCGCCCGATGGCCTTGACGGACTGCATCACCGCCTCTTCTGTGGCATAGTCCAGGGAAGAGGTGGCCTCGTCCAAAAAGAGAATATCCGGATCCTCATAAAGGGCTCTGGCAATGCCGATCCGCTGGCGCTGGCCGCCGGAGATCCGGACGCCCCGCTCGCCGATGACCGTGTCAACGCCCAGCTTCAGTGAGCGCACAAACTCCGCCAGGTGGGCGTCCTCCAGGGCGCGCCAGACGCCGGCGTCCTCAATCCGGTCCGCCGCAATGCCCAGGGCCACGTTGGCCCGGATGGTATCGTCGATCAGATAGATGTTTTGCGGAATATAACCGATGTGTGCCTGCCAGCTGGCGTAATCCTCCCGGATGTCCGTCTCGCCAAAGCGGACGCAGCCGGAATCCGGGGTGAGCAGACCCAGGATGATGTCCACCAGGGTGGTTTTGCCGGCCCCGGTGGCACCCACAATCCCGATACTGGTTCCCGGGGCAACGGACAGGCAGACATCCCGCAGCACCGGCTCATCGGTGTCGGGATAGGTAAAGCTGACATGGTCCAGGGTGATTGTCCGGTTGGGCCCTGTCTTCTGGGTTCTGGCCGGCCCCGCGGTGAGCAGGGCAGAGGCGACGTCCCCGTGGAAGTTCTCATCGATCAGCTCGCACACGGCGTCCAGAGAGGGCATCATAAAGGACAGGCTGTTGATGGTGGTGTTGATGGCGTTGGCGTTTGGCATCAGCCGGATGGCGGCAATGGCAAAGGCGGAGAGACTTGCCACCACAGTGTTTGGGTCCTGGTGTGTCGCAACCTTCACAGCCACCAGTCCCAGCACGCCGGAGACGCACAGCACTTCAATCAGCCGCTTTGGGATTCCGGTGAGGATGGTGTGCTGCTTTTGGTTGCGCACAAATGCCTCGCCGTTTTCGGAGTAGGCGTCCACAAAGAACTGCTCCCGGCCCATGACCTTGACCTCTTTGATGCCGCCCACGGATTGCTGGACCGCTTTGAGCATGCGGATTCTCAGCCGGCGGCTCTCCTTGCCGGCTGCGGTCAGCTTTTTTCGTACCAGCAGGAAATACAGCACGGAATAGACGCCCAATCCTGCCACAATGGCCAGGGTCAGCCCGGGATCCACCAGCACCAGATACACCACCAAAAACAAGGTCAGCATCCCGGTGGTCAGCAGGGACATCAGGCTGGAGACAATGTTGTAGGAGGTGGTCACGTCGGTGTTGATGGAGCGGATGATCTCCGCGCTGTTGTGCTGCAAATGGAAGGTGTAGGGCTTGCGCATGTAGCAGTTCAGCAGCTTGGCGGAGGTGGCGATCTGATTTCTGGAGAGGAAGATTTTCTGCACCAGAGACATGTAGATGGAAAATGCGTTCTTCAGCACATACACGATAATAATCCCGCCGATGAGAAGCAGCAGCTGCTGCGTGCGGTCCAGCCGGGGCAGCAGACGCTGAATCAGCAGGCTCCACCTGGAGGTATCCCGGTCAGACCGGAGAATCAGATTTACCAGCGGAAGAATGAGGGAAACGCCGAAGAAATCCAGCACTGTTTGGATCAGGGTAAGGAAAAACAGCCGGATAAAATACCGTCGCTCCTTTGGCGGGAAGATCATTTTCAGTTTGTGCAGCAGGGAACGCTTTTCCATGGCAAGACCTCCCCGGGGATGGAAAGTAGAAGCGGCAGACCACCGTCGGAGCCAGTATAGCACACAAAGACAAAAATTTCAAACACTTCATTGCAAATTGCGCCGAGCAGTAGTATAATAAAGAGGAATTTATATCGGAGCATTGGAACATGGCAAGAATCATCGAAATTACTGACTTTCTGGCCCCGGAGCTGGACGTCTACGCCAGGCTGACGGAGAATCAGCTGGTAAACCGTGCAGACCCTGACAACGCCCTCTTCATTGCCGAGAGCCCCAACGTCATCGACCGGGCCCTGGACGCAGGATATGAGCCTGTGTCCATGCTGCTGGAGCGCAAGCACATTGATGGCCAGGCAAAGCATCTCATTGCCCGCTGCGGCGACATCCCTGTGTACACCTCCGGCCTGGAGGTACTCACCCAGCTTACCGGCTTTCCCCTGACCAGGGGGGTGCTGTGCGCCATGCGCAGGCGGGTGCTGCCCACTGCCGAGGAGATTTGCCGGGGCGCCAGAAGAATCGCCGTGCTGGAAAACATCATGAACCCCACCAACCTTGGCGCGATTTTCCGCTCAGCGGCAGCCCTGAACATGGACGCCGTGCTGCTGACGCCGGCCTGTACCGACGCGCTGTATCGCAGGGCGGTGCGGGTCAGCATGGGTACTGTGTTTCAAATCCCCTGGACCTACCTGGACCAGCCGTGGCCGGAGCCTGGGATGGAGACCCTGCGGGACATGGGCTTCCGCACGGTGGCCATGGCTCTGCGGGAGGATTCTGTCTCCATTGACGACCCCGCCCTGGCAGCGGAGCCCCGGCTTGCCATTGTGCTGGGCACCGAGGGCGACGGCCTGGCGGACAACACCATCGCCGGCTGCGATTATACCGTGAAAATACCCATGTCCCACGGGGTGGACTCGCTGAACGTGGCGGCTGCCTCCGCAGTGGCCTTCTGGCAGCTGGGACGCCCGGGACCCGTGAATCTGGAGAATCATTTATGAAGCTTGCAACCGCTTTGTCCGAACGCGCCGATTTGCAGCGCAGGCTCTCTGTACTGCAGACCAGGCTGAACAACAACGCCAAAACCCAGGAGGGCGAGGCTCCGGCAGAATCTCCTGCGATGCTGCTGGCTGAGCTGGACAGCATTCTCTCCCGCCTGGAAGTCCTGATCACCCAAATCAATCTGACCAACAGCCGCACCCTTTATGAAGGGGCAACCATGACTGAGCTGCTCTCCCGCCGGGATTGCCTGTCCAGACGGATCGGGGTGCTGCGGGCTTTTTTGGACCAGGCCAGCGCCAGGGTGGACCGCTATTCCCGCACTGAAATCAAAATCATCTCCACTGTGGACGTCACCGAGCTGCAAAAAAACCTGGACGCCCGCTCCAAAGAGCTGCGGGAGCTGGACGAGCTGATCCAGGGGCTCAACTGGACCACAGAGCTGCTGACATAAACCACCCGTCGGTAGTCCGAAAAAGCGAGCGGGATCTCCTGTGGTTGAGAAGGAACCACGTCTACGTACGATATGTCGGGCGCGTATCACCGGGTTTTACCCTTATGCCGCAAAGCCCTGCACTGTCACACGGGCAAAGATACACTGCATCTTTACTACCATCAACGCTGGTTTTCGGACGAGGGCGGGGCTGGGGACAATCACTGAACAATTGGGAGGAACTATCTTGACTGGATTGGATACCTATTTCGAAGCGCTGAAGGGCAAGCGCGTGCTTGTGCTGGGCGTGGGCGTCAGCAACCGGCCCCTGGTGCGGCTGCTGCTGCATTACGGCATAGACGTTACCTGCTGCGACAAAACCCCCAGAGAGAAGCTGGACCAGGAGGTTTTGGAGCTGGAGCAAGCGGGAGCAAGGCTGCACCTTGGAGAGGACTACCTGGAAAATCTCTCCGGCGACGTAGTGTTCCGCACCCCCGGACTGCATCCGGATAAGCCGCAAATTCAGGCCCTGAGGGACCGGGGCGCGGTGATCACCTCTGAGATGGAGGCCTTCTTCCAGGTTTGCCCCTGTCAGATCATCGCGGTTACCGGCTCTGACGGCAAAACCACAACCTCCACGCTGATTTCCGAGTTTTTAAAAGCCCAGGGCTATCGGGTGTGGCTGGGTGGCAACATCGGCACTCCGCTGCTGGATAAGACAGACCGGATCGCCCCCACAGACCGGGTTGTGCTAGAGCTCAGCTCCTTCCAGCTGATGTATTTTCCCTACAGCCCCCATGTGGCGGTGATTACCAACCTGGCCCCCAACCACCTGGATATCCACAAGGATATGGAAGAGTATATCCGGGCCAAGGAGAATCTCTATCTCCACCAGGGGCCGGAGGACCTGCTGATTCTCAACCGCGACAACGAAATCACCCGCAGCTTTGCCCCAAAGGCCAAATGCCCGGTGCAGATGTTCTCCCGGCAGAGCGTGCCGGAGCAGGGCGTATTCCTGCAAGACGGGGTGCTTTGGCATAAGGACGCCGGCGGTGTGGAAAAAATCATGGACCAGGCCGACATTCTGCTGCCCGGTATCCACAATGTGGAAAACTACATGGCCGCCATTCTGGCCGTATGGGGCAGTGTAGACGTTGAAAACCTGCGCAAGGTGGCAAGAACCTTTGGCGGTGTGGAGCACCGCATTGAGCTGGTGCGGGAGAAGGACGGTGTCCGGTATTACAACGACTCCATTGCCTCCTCGCCCACCAGAACCATCGCGGGCCTCCGCAGCTTCCGGCAAAAGGTGATTCTCATTGCCGGCGGATATGACAAGCACGTTCCCTTTGACCCCCTGGGGCCGGAGATTGCAGCGCACGTGAAAACCCTGATCCTCACCGGCGACACCGCGCCCAAGATTCTCGCCTCCGTGCTGGCAGCGCCGAACTATGCCCCCGGCAGACCGGAGATTTTAGAGGAGGCGGATTTCTATGAGGCGATCCGCCTGGCCGCCCGGGTGGCCAAGCCCGGAGACGTGGTAATTTTGTCCCCTGCGGGTCCTGCCTTTGACCGGTTTAAAAACTTTATGGTCCGGGGCGCGGAATTCAAGAAAACTGTGATGGAGCTTTGACCATGGATCTGAAACAAGCACTGTTTACCCTTTCCCGCAGTGCGGGCCCCAGCGGAATGGAGCGAGGCGCCTGCGACGCTGCGGCAGAGCTGCTGCGTCCTTATGTGCGCACTGTGACCCGGGATGTGATGGGCAATCTGGTGGGCATCCGCACTGCGCAGCGGCGGAACGCCGGCTGCCTGCTGCTGGACGCCCACCTGGACGAGGTGAGTATGCTGGTGTCCGACCACGAGGATGGAATGTTAAAATTCCAGGCCATCGGCATCGATCCCCGGATTCTGCCCGGTCAGAGCGTCCGCCTGTGCACCCAGCCGCCCATGATGGGCGTGGTGCGGATCAAAGACAGCAAAGGGGAGGAGGACCCGGAGAAAGCCCCTGCCATGGACAGGCTGCGCATTGACTGCGGTTTGACACAGGAGCAGGCGGTAAGCCTCGTCCCGGTGGGCACCCGTGTGGTTTACGGCACCGAGCCGTTTCTGATGGGCGAAAAAACCGTCTGCGGCAAGTCCATGGACGACAGGGCCTGCTTTGTCATTCTGGCCCGGGTGATGGAGCTGCTGCAGGACAAGCCGCTGCCGGTAGATGTGTGCGTGCTGGGCTCTGTGCAGGAGGAGTATACCGCCGTAGGCGCCTCTGTGGGGGCATATAATCTGCTGCCGGACCGGGCCATTGTGGTGGACGTCAGCTTTGCCGCCTCACCGGACAGCCCGAAAGCCGCCACCAAGCCCCTGGGCTCCGGCCCGATGATCGGCGTGGGCCCGGTGATGAACCGGGCGATGTCCGAAAAGCTGCAAGCACTTGCCAAGCAGAAGCAGATTCCCTATACCCTTGAGATATTATCCGACTATACCGGCACCAACGCCGATGAGATTCAAATCAGCAGAGAGGGCGTGGCGGTGTGCTGCGTGTCCCTGCCGCTGCGGTATATGCACACCCCCATTGAGACGGTGGACCTGGACGACATTGAGCACTGTGCCCAGCTCATCGCCGCCTATGTGCTCAGCCTGGAGGAGGATGCCACATGAGACAGACACTGAAAACCCTCTGCGGCTTGTTCGGCCCCTCCGGCTGTGAGGATGCGGTGCGCGCCTGGCTGCGTGGGCAGCTGGAGCCCCTGGCAGACCAGATTCTGGAGGACCCCGCCGGCAACCTGCTTGTGTATAAAAAAGGCGCCAAGCATTTGCGCCACACGGTACTGCTCAGCGCCTACATGGATGAGCCCGGCTTGATTGTCCGTGAGATCGAGGACGATGGCTTCCTTCGCTTTGCCCCGGTGGGCAGTGCGGACTGCCGTTATCTGCCTGGCAAGAAGGTTCTCCTGGGCAGCAGCGGTATCCCGGGTATTTTGGGCATGAAGCCCATTCACCTGACCTCTAAAGAAGAGCGGCAGACCATTCCCAAAACCAAGGAGCTCTACATTGACGTCGGCGCCCGCTCCAAGGAGGAGGCAGAAAAGCTGGTTCCCCTTGGAACCTACGGCTGCTTTGCCTCTGAGCCGCTGGAGCTGTCAGACCAGCTGCTCTGCGCCAAGGCACTGCCCGGCCGGGCAGGCTGCGCCGTGCTGCTGGAGCTGGCAAAGCAGGCTCTCCCGGTGGATACCTGGTTTGCCTTTACCGTGCAGCACCGCATCGGCAGCAAAGGCGCCTTTGGTGCGGCGTTTCGAATCAAGCCGGATTTGGCACTGATTCTGGACGGATATCCCGCCGGTGTCTGTCCGGACAAGGCGAATGCCCCGTGCCTGCAGCCCGGAAGCGGGCCGGTGATTGCCTATATGGATCACAGCGCCCTGTATGACCGGTCGCTGACCGCGCTGCTGGAGGGCGTCGCAAGGGAGAAGGAGATTCCCTTCCAGCCCGGCGTTTGGCGCCGGACCGACACCGAGGCCCGGGGAATCCAGCGCAGCCTGGGCGGCTGTAAGGCGGCGGTCCTGGGTCTGACCGTCCGGGATCCGGACAGCCCCCTGGGGTGCTGCAGCGTGGCAGACGTGCTGGCAATGAAGTCCCTGGCAGAGGGCTTTTTGGCAAAATTGGAGGACAATTATGGATAAACTGCTACAGAAACTGATTCCCCCTGTGTCCGTTTCCGGCAACGAGGCCGCAATTTCCAAGGTGATTGCCGCTCTCGGCAGGAAATACGGGGAGATTTCCACCGATCATTTGGGTAATCTTGTGATTCATAAGCCCGGCATGGGCCGCCGCATCATGCTGGCCGCCCACATGGATACCATTGGCCTGATGGTGTCCCATGTGGACCAAGAGGGCTTTGCCCGCTTTCAGCCAGTCGGCGGCTTGCGCCTGGCCCCGCTGCTCGGCCAAAGGGTGCGCTTTGAGGGCGGCGGCGTCGGCGTGGTTTGCGCCGATCGGGACGTGAAGCCCGAGGACCTGAAGCCGGAAGTGATGTATGTGGATCTCTTCGGCCAGAGCGTGCGGGTAGGGGAGACCGCCGTGTTCTATGGCGAACCTCTGTTCTTTGGCAGCAGCGTGGTCTCTCCCTATCTGGATAACCGCCTTGGCTGCGCAGTGTGTCTGAAGGCCCTGGAGCTTCTTTCTCACACCGACAACGAGATCTTCTGTGTGTTCACCGTGCAGGAGGAGGTAGGCCTGCGTGGGGCAGGGCCCGCGGCCTATTCCATCAGCCCGGATCTGGCCATTGCGGTGGATATCTGCGGGCTGGCCGATTGTCCCGGCGAAGATCGTCCCAACAGCCTGACCATCTCGGGCGGGCCGGTGATCAAGCTTATGGATGCCAGGGTACTCTGCCACCAGACCGTCATCGATCTGCTGGAGCGTGCCGGCAGAGACTTGAATCTCACCACCCAGCGCTATGTGACCAAGCGGGGCGGCACCGATGCCGGCGCCATCTTCAACACCCGGGGCGGCGTCCCCAGCGGCGTACTATCCATTCCCATTCGTTATACCCACACACCCAACGAAATTGCGGATCTGCGCGTGGCGGAGCAATGCGCCGCGCTGCTGGCCAAGGCGATTGCGTATTAAAGGAGGCAGCTATGGGCGTATCTGATGTATTGAGAAAATTTTCCACCCGTGGAGCAAGCTGCGCGGCTGTGATTGTGGCAGCCGGCGTCGGCAGCAGAATGAAGGGCACCGATAAGATCATGGCGGACCTGTGCGGCGAGCCACTGATCGGGGTTACCATCCGTGCCTTTGAGCAGAGCCAGGACATCCAGGAGATCATTGTCGTCACCCGGGAGGATCTGTTGGAGCCGATCAGCCAGCTGTGCGTCGACAAACACTTCAACAAGGTGAAAAAGATCTGCAAGGGCGGCGATACCCGGGCGGAGTCTGTCCAGCTGGGCTTGGACCATGTGTCCAAGAAATGCGGTCTTGTGGCCATTCACGATGGCGCCCGGCCCCTGGTGACCGACACCGTGATTCATGATGCGGTGCGTAAGGCGGCAAAGTTCACTGCCGCGGCCCCGGCCCTTCCGGTAAAGGACACCATCAAGGTGGCCCACGGCGGCGTGATTGAATCCACCCCGGACAGAAGCGGCCTTTATGCAGTGCAGACGCCCCAGGTCTTTGACGTGGCCCTGTACAGGGCCGCCCTGGAGCAGGCCATCGGAAAGAAGCTGGCCCTCACCGACGACTGCTCTGCAGCGGAGGCCTACGGCATCAACGTCATTCTCACCCCCGGCAGCGACGAGAATCTGAAGGTGACCACCCCCACAGATCTGATTCTGGCCGCAGCCATCCTGGAGGCGAGAAAGCAGTCATGAGAATCGGCCACGGTTATGATGTGCACCGGCTTGTCCCGGACCGGGCACTGATCCTGGGCGGGGTAGAGATTCCCTACGTCCTGGGCCTGGACGGCCACTCTGACGCCGACGTGCTGACCCACGCGGTGATGGACGCCCTGTTGGGCGCTGCCGCCCTGGGAGACATCGGCCGGCATTTCCCGGACAATGACGACCGCTATCTCGGCATTTCCAGCCTGGTGCTGCTGGAGCAGGTCCGCGGGCTGATTGCTCAGGCGGGCTATCGGGTGGAAAATATAGACGTCACTGTCATTGCCCAGGCGCCGAAGCTGAAAAATCACATCCCGGATATGGAGGCAAATCTCTGCCGGGTCCTGGGTCTTCGGCCGGACCAGGTGAATATCAAGGCGACCACCGAGGAGCACCTGGGCTTTACCGGCAGGGGAGAGGGCATTGCCTGCCACGCAGTATGCCTGTTGGTCAAGGCCGGCGTCTGCCTGTGCTGAGCCCAGGCTGAGGCGGGCATCCCGAAGGGGGCAAAGAATTTTTCTGAAAAATGAAAAAAAGACTTGCATTTTTGGGTTGAGTGTGGTATTATACCACTGCTCACGGGGGTATAGCTCAGCTGGGAGAGCGCTTGAATGGCATTCAAGAGGTCAGCGGTTCGATCCCGCTTATCTCCACCACGAAAAGTCCTGAAATCGTATGGTTTCAGGACTTTTTGCACTTTTTGGTGCAAAAAGTTTAGATTTTTTGACGACAATATCTAAAAAATGTCTATCGCATCCTGAAGGAGGATGAAACGTGAAAAAACCAACAAAGGCTGCTACAATCCGACCTGCCAGCAAGGTCCTGCACCTGCCTGTTTGGGTATTGCTGCTGCGGCTGGTACCTCTGGCAGGAGGGCTGGCCCTTGCGCTGACGGTGCGCCATTGGGCGGCTCTGGTCGGCGCGGTTCTGCTGGGGATAACCTCTCTGGTATGCGTGTTGGCCTGGCTTCGGTTCCGGGTCGAATATGATCGGGATGGCCTGCGGGTGCGTTCCATAACTGTGGCAAACCGACGCTGCGCGTATCGGGACCTGTGGGGCATCGAAGGAAAGAAGCGGCTCTATCTGGACAAGGGCTCTGTCTGCCTCCGCCGCGGCGCAGCCTGGGACGACCTGGTGCAAACCGCCCAGCGGGGTTACCAACGGGCCCACGGCGGTAAGCGCATCCCCAGAGTGTATTCCGTTCGCCGCAGCTGGGACCCCTATAACGGAAATGTCTGGCAGCCGGGGGAGTTCCTCTTCGTCTACGCAATGATGTACGTACTGGTGCTTGGGTTGCTTGTCTATATGCTGCTCCATATTGAGCAGGCAGATGGTCCGGTGCTGTTGGTTCCTATCGGCATGCTCGCACTTCACACGGTGTTTGTCATCCTTCATGTCTATGTTGGAAGGAATGCGGACATTCTTCCCCGTTGGATTGTAGCGCTATGCTTCAAGCCCTCCGCGCTGACCTTCCGAAAAGACTGACAGGGAGAGCAGCTCTCATGAAAAAGAATCATCACCTTTTCCCAACGCAGCCGGTCATGCCGGATAAAGAGAAAAAGCGGATCAAGCTGATGGCTGCGATGCTTCGGTATCCGATTGGGGTTTTGATTATCTTTCAAAGCTTGTTCTGGGCATGGGTATTCCGCTCTCGGTTTGCGGGAATGCTCAGCCTGGGGCTCGGTATGACCTGCCTTGGCATCTATGAAATCATCGGTTATCGATTTCGATTTCGACATATCTACTGTGCAAATCAAAATCTGCACCGACGCAAAATGACGCCTGACGACTGTGACTGGGCTGCGTTTCCAAAGTCAGAGGGCTACGGCCTTCCCGCGCTGGAAATCTTTTTCGGCACAGTAATCCTAGTCGTTGGGCTGATCGTATATTGAGATCCGGCCCATGAATTGACAGAATGCGGTATCTGCCTGCTGCGCAGAGTGAGGGAGAAACATGACAAAGAGATTAAAAAAGGACACCGCCCACCGGGTGCCGCCGCTGTCGGGGGTAGACACGGCAATCTATGTGCTCCTGGCCGCGTTGCTCGCGGCAGGGATCGTTGCGCTGCTGTTTTTCTGGGACGATCTGCATCGCTGGATCGCGTTTCAGAACGCTGCCGTAATCGCCTCCCGGCCCGGAGGCAGCTATCTTGTGCTTCTGCCGCTGCTTTTGTTGACGCAGATCGGCGGGATGGTGGCTTTGATCTGCCTTTGGGGCGGGAAGCAGCCCATCTTCGGCCGGAAGGGCATCCGATATGGGGAATATCCCTGGAAAGCGGAGCTGTTTCCCGTGCTTGGCCCGAGGCGAGGGAAAGCGCCAGTTGCTGCTTCAGAGCATCGGTTTCGTAAGGCCACGCGCCGGGTGCTGCTGGGTATGGGCCTTACGTTCCTTCTGCTGCTTCCCCTGGGCCTTTTTGAGCGCGTTTGTCTGCGGGAGGATCTTTCCATCGTCGAATATGACGTTCTGAATCGGGCTTCTGATCCGATTTCCGTTGCTGACTGCGACAGCCTCACGATCATGTCGATCCCGCTGAGGGGGCGCTATGTTACGTATGGCTGGACCTACGGTCTGACAATCCGTCGCGCGGATGGAAGCTCCTGGCAATTCAGTGCCGGTGATTTCGACCCGGGAGACGGGGGCTACACAAAATGTCTGCGGCAGATGCTGGCAATCAAGGCGTTGTTCCCCGACGGCCGCATTGAAACAAAGGGAGAGGACAGGATTCCAGAAATGATTGAATATTACGGCTTTCGTCAAGAGGAATCTGCCCTGCTGCAAGAACTGTTCCGGCCGTAAATCAGGCCTGTGACGCTCGTACACGGAATCTCTTACTTACCCTGCAGAGGTAATCTCTGAAACGGGCTTTTGCCGGCGGTCACAGACCTGGACAACTTGATTTTCGTGCAGGTATATGTTATAATACTACCACAATCAAAAGGGAGGAGGGTTTCTGGTGTTTGAGTTCTTTATTCTGATGTTCGGCAGCCTGTTTCTGGCCGGCGGCGTAGCCCTGGATAAGATGGATCAAATCGCCGCCAAGCAGCGGCAAAAGGAGGCGAGCGCCCGCTATGAAGAGCAGAGGCGTCTTGCCAAAGAACAGTCCAAAAAGGACGAAGAAATCGTCCGGTCTCTGGTTTTAAATGACAGGAGCGCCACATTTTTCCGCATCTGCAGTAATAAAGAAGACACCCTCAAACAGGTCAACGCGGTTTTGCACACCATTGCCGGGTTTGAGGACTACACCGAAACCAATGTCACCTCGCAGCTCAGCGTCTGCACCATGTACGCCCTCATGGGAAAGCTCAGATACGAAACCATACACTTCTATTCCTACTACGGGAAGTTTACCATAGACCAGGAGCTTTCGTATCTGCGCTGGTTCCGTCAGACAATCTATGAGCACTCCGGCGTCTGGCTCCCCATCTACATTACCGACTCTCCTCACCGTTACGAATTTGTAAAGGTTCTTCCGGGCTATAAACTCATTGACGAAATCAAATGAAAGGCAGTGTCTTCGCCAGAATAGGAAAAATTCAAAAAATCCCCCTGCGTCAGCCCTTGCTTGTGACGCAGCGTCATATGCTATACTCCGGCCACAGGAGGTGATTTGCTGTGTCAAAATACACGACAGGCGAGCTGGCCAAGCTCTGCGGCGTCACGGTGCGCACAGTGCAGTACTATGACACCCGTGAGATTCTGGTGCCCAGCGCACTGACAGAAGGCGGCCGCAGGCTGTACTCCGAACAGGACGTCAAGCGGTTAAGGGTAATCTGCTTTCTCCGGGAGCTGGGCCTCTCCATTGACTCCATCCGTCAACTGCTGCAGGAGGAGGATCCCGGCAGCGTGATTGCGCTGCTGTTGGAGCAGCAGCAGGCCGTGCTGAAGCAGGAGCTTGCGCAACGGGAGGAGAAGCTTTGCAAGCTGGAGGAGTTGAAAGCAGGCCTGAAGAGTGTGGAGCAGTTCTCTGTCGAATCCATCGGCGACATAGCATTCTTTATGACAACCAGGAAAAAGCTCCGGCGCATACGTGTTACCATGCTGCTCACAGGTCTGCCAATCAATATCCTGCAATGGGCCGCCATCTATCTGTGGGTCGCAAAGGGAATCTGGTGGCCATTTGTCCTATGGGTGGCGGCTGCCATCCCGTGGGGGATTCTGCTAACGCGGTACTACCACAAAAACATCTCTTATCTGTGCCCCAAATGCCACACGGTATTCCGTCCCGGCTTCAAAGAGATGTTCTTTGCCCCACACACGCCGTCTGCCAGAAAGCTGACCTGTACCGGCTGCGGGCATCACGGCTTTTGTGTAGAAGTTGCTGTGGAACAGGAGGAAGAGAAACATGGATCAGATTCAATTTGAAAAAGGCCGGGTGATACGGTTCCTGGCCTGGACCTTTGGCCTTGCCTATCTCATCCAGCTCGGTGTGGCGCTGCTGGCCGAAAGGGGCTATGCTGTGGTTGCACAGCTGGTCATGGCAGGGATGATGTTTGTTCCGACCCTTGGCGTGCTGCTATCCGGCGGCAGGCTGAAAACCATCGGCTGGAATCCACGGATCAAGCAGAACTGGAAGCTGTTCCTGGTGGCTTGGTTTTCCCCTGCGGTCCTGACGTTTCTGGGCGCCGCGCTGTACTTTTTGGTCTTTCCCGGGCAATTTGACCTGACCGGGGCTTATCTTTCAGAGGCAGCCGGCCAGGACGTCCTGGCGCAGCTTGAGGCGCAGGGGCTGTCCTATCCGATGTATCTGCTGATCCAGGTGATTGCCTGTGTCACCTATGCGCCGGCAATCAACGCCCTGGCGGGCCTTGGCGAGGAGATCGGCTGGCGAGGTTTTTTGTATCCCCAGCTGAAGGCCCGGTTTGGGTCCGTTTGGGGCAGGGTACTGGGCGGTCTGATTTGGAGCGCGTGGCACTGGCCGCTGATCTGGCTGATCGGCTATGAATACGGCACAGACTATTTCGGGTTCCCCGTGGTGGGCATGCTGGTTTTCTGCGTGTTCTGCTTTGCCGGGGGAGTGCTGTGTGATTGGCTCTATACCCGCGGCAGAAGCATCTGGCTGCCCGCTGTGTTTCACGGCTCCATCAACGCAGCCGCCACGCTTCCGCTGGTAGTGAGTTCATCCGGAATCGGAACCGCCAGGCTGCTGGGACCCGTGCCCAACGGACTGCTTGCAGTGCTGCCGACCTTGCTGCTGGCAATACTTTTGCTGCGCCGGGATGCTGCCCCGGCAAGCCCCGTAGATGGGCTGTAAACATCTCCTCAAAAAGAATTTTTGCGTTTTGGAAAAAAAGACTTGCATTTCTGTACCAGCTGTGCTATAATACCTTTGCTCACGGGGGTATAGCTCAGCTGGGAGAGCGCTTGAATGGCATTCAAGAGGTCAGCGGTTCGATCCCGCTTATCTCCACCAAAGAAAGACAGTCATCCGAAAGGATGGCTGTCTTTCTTTGGTAAAGGTAGGGGCAGCAAGCCTTCCCGAAGAACTCGGAAGTCGAAACAAATCACATGAGGCATTGACAGTAACAGCATGAAAACAACTGCCGCGCGAGGCCTCTCCCGTGGAAGTTGCTGGTATTTCAGACGATCTTCTGCTATCATGAGGACAACAAAACAAAGGAGGCCATCATGATGGAAATGGGAAAAGAAATCCGCCGCCTGCGGACAAATCGGGGTCTGACCCAGGAGGCGCTTGCCGCCGCCCTGAACGTCAGCCCCCAGACCGTCAGTAAATGGGAGTGCGGCAACAGTATGCCGGACGTACAGATGCTGCCAGAAATTGCCGTATACTTCGGCGTGACCATTGATCAGCTGTTTGCCATGTCACCGGAGCAGCAGATGGAGCGAATCGAAAATCGCATTTACAGCGCCGGAAAACTCAGTGAGGCCGAAGAACGGCAGATCGAGCAGCAAATGCGTGCCTTTGCCGAAACCCCGATCTATGAGGGCCGGGCGAAAACCATATTGGCAGAGCTTTACAACCATCAAGCGGAGCAGTACCGTCTGCTTGCCACAGCCGTCGGCAAAGAGGCCGTTGAAAAAACCGGCGGAGACAGAGAAGCTATCAGCGCACTGGCAAACGCGTGGGGAAGCTATATGCCCGACTGGAACGGCAGAAATCACCATGCGCTGATTGAATGGTTCAGCGACTTCTGCCGCCGCCATCCCGAAAACCGGGCTGCACTGATGTGGCTGCTGGACAACCTGATCGACGACCGGCGGCTTTCCGAAGCCCGCCTGTGGCTGGAGCGGCTGGCAGCGATTGACCACACATTCCGCACTGTCATGTACCGGTATATGATTGCCCTGGCGGCAGGTGAAACCGAAGAGGCGGAAGCCCGGCTCCACGAGCTGGAAGCCATGAATGGGCAGGAGTGGAGCTGGGCGGTCACCCTTGGCGATCTCTATACCCAGCGGCAGGCATATGACAAGGCCATCGATTGGTATCGGAAGGGCCAGGCGCTGCAGCCCTCTCCCAAGTATGTCGACAGTGCCACAAGCATTGCCCATATCTGTGAAATCCGCGGTGATCGGGCCGGTGCCATTGCGGCTTACAAAGAAGTCCTCCGGCTTCTGAAGGAGGAGTGGGGCATCATCAGCGGAGAGGAATGGGAAGAAACAGAACGTGCCATAAAAAGACTTCGATAAAAACGCGTTTCCCGAAAGGGTAAGATACAGGCGTGCCCACAGCAGGCACGCTTGTATTCCTGTAACGCAATGTTTTTTGGGCACTGTACAATTTCAGTGGAAAAACAATTGCTTTTTTCGCAAAGGTGAAGTATGATATAAGAGAGGAAGTGTATGGATATTCTGCAACAATAATTCCTGGAAAGGGTGTTGAACATGAAAAGATGGATCTGCCTCGGCTTGACAGTTGTGCTGTTGCTTGCGCTGATTGGCTGCAACAGCACGGAAAATACACCGAAATCAGACTCTTACCGGACCCGTGCGGAAGACTATGTGGCCCAGGGCGATTATAACAACGCCATCAAAAAGCTGGAGGAGGGAATTGCCCAGACCGGGGATTTGTCCCTGCTGGACTATCTCCACCAGGTACAGGATATGGCCGCCACCGCGGAGACTGCCGCGGTGCCTGTTGAGACCGAGGTTGCGGTGATCGCCACCTCGGCGCCGGAATCCACCGAGGTGCCGCCTATGACGGCTGCGCCTACCGCACCGCCTGCTCCTGCGCCGGCACCCGCCAACCCCAACTCCGGCATTGTAGACGTGCCTCCGGCCTCCGTTGCGCCACCTGCGCCGGCGCCTGCGCCCACCCCTGCGGCCACCACAGCGCCGCCTGCTACCACTGCGCCTCCGGCTACTACTGCGCCCCCTGCCACTCAGCCGGATCCCAATCTGCTCAGCCGGTACAGCGCCGACCAGTTTGAGACGCTGAACACCTTCCTCAGCAATTTCTCCGAGGTTGGGCTGCGCAGCTTTAACCGCTGGGGCAACAACAGCGACGAGGAGCTGTTGATGTTCGCATTTTTGCACTATAAAATCAACCCCACCAGTTCCCATAAGATCGAGTATGAAACCTATAACAACGAGCCCTACTACACCATTTCCGCCAGCACGGTGGACTATTGCCTGGAGCGCTTTATGGGGACAAAGCTGCAGCATATGTCCAGAGACATCTATAATTTCCATGTGGAATTTATGAATGACAAGTATTATTTCCCTGCTGCTGACGGCGACAGCTATAACTATCTCACCGTGGCCAATTACATGGTAAAGAACAACGACGGCACCTATACGGTTTACTACGACGTCTATGAGGTGGATCTGCAGGCCTATTGGGAAGATGGCATGCAGAAATCTTACTACCGCTCCAGCACCAGCGAGGCTGCCAACAACAGCAAGTTCACCTGGTCCTATTCCGGCGTTGCAGTCGTTGAGGATTTCAAGCTGAACGACAAGCCCAATTTCAAGCTGATCTCCTGCTACAGTGATTGATCGACGTGCCCCCGGCACAGCCACGGGCAAGCTGTTTCCCGGGGTGATCCTGACGCCTCTTCACTTTGATGTGCCGGAGTATGCTCTGCCCGGGGGAGAGGGGGATTTCACCATTCTGCTCTGCGTTGAGGGGTGCCTGCACTATCGTGCAGAGGCAAAAGCACCCACTCTGCACCCGGGCTCCTTTGCGATGTTATCAAACGGCAACGGCGGTCTGCTGCTAAAATCGCCCCAAGAGTGCTTCCACGGCCTGTGCATCCGCATCCAGTGCGCCGTGGCGGATGCCTGGGCCAACTGCAGCATGGGGATTTTTGCCCCGACCTTTGCCGGCGTGCGGGACCGTCTTTTGTCCTGCGGGGCTGACACCGCCCTGAGCGCCGGGGTACAGGGCGAGCACATTCTGCGTGAGCTCTATGAATCCTCCCAGCGGGATAAGCAGCTGATCGTTCGGCTGAAGCTGACTGAGCTCTTTTTGCAGCTGCAGCGGCTGCCCATCCTGGCCCAGGAGGAGGTCTACCTGCCCAAAAGCCAGCAGCAGCTGGTGCGGCACCTGCGGGACCATATCCTGACAGATGACGGCTACACCTCCTTGCAGCAGCTGGCCCAGGATCATGGGCTCTCGGTCAGCAGCCTGCAAAAGTCCTTTAAGGCCGTTTACGGCATGCCGGTGTATCAATATCTGCGCAGCTACCGCCTGGAGCGTGCCGCCGTGGGGCTGAAAACCACCGACAGAAGCATCACCGACCTGGCCATGGAGGCGGGATATACCAACCCATCCAAGTTTACAGAGAGCTTCCAACGGCAATTCGGCATGACGCCGTCAGCATACCGGCGCAGTCAAAAGCGTCTGGGCTGAGAGGCCTGTATATTATCAAAACGGAGCATTCTTGCGAAATCAGAGTAGCGAGAATGCTCCGTTGTATCTATAATACAGACAGTTAGCAAGCGCTAACACCTGTTGTTGCATAAGACTCCCATTCCGGCCAGCCACCGGGGTGGGCACATTACCTCCTCCTAAGCCGTGGCTGTTTGCGTCACACAGCTTCGGCACCCCCGGCAGAGCGCCATTGTGCCACGGTCTCTGCCGGGGACATTTTTATCTTCCGGTATGATTTTTTTGTTGAAAAATGCCAGGGGGTATGATAAACTGAACAGGGAAGAACCCTGCCAAAGGCAGAGAACTCAATTTTGTATGATATGGAGGTAGCACCATGGGCAAATTTGTGATCAAAAACACGAAAACCGGAACCAAGTTTGACCTGAAGGCCAGCAACGGCGAGGTCATTCTCACCAGCGAGGTTTATACCACCGAAGCCGCCTGCAGAAAGGGCATTGACAGCATCAAGAACAATGCGCTTTCCGAAATTGAAGACCAGACTGTAGAGCCCATCGAGGCCAAGAAGCATCCGAAGTACGAGATGTATCTGGACAAGGCAGGGGAGTACCGCTTCCGTCTGAAGGCCAGAAACGGCGAAATCATTGGTGTCAGCGAGGGCTACAAGACCAAGGCCAGCTGCCTCAACGGCATTGACAGCGTCAAGAGAAACGCCCCCGAGGCCGATATCATCAAGCTGGAAGACTAATCCGCAAAAAACCAGACGCGCTGCAAAATGGATCAACATTTTGCAGCGCGTCTGGTTTTTTGTGCAGATCAGTTTATGCCGGTCATGGCGTGGAGCGTTTCGGTATCCAGGGGATAGAGGGTCTTGGTCATAGACAGGGCCTCGGCGATGTCTATGTCAGTCATGTCGCCGCTGCGCAGGCAGACCACCCGATTTGCCTTGCCCTCAGCCAGGGACTTCACCGCGTAATAGCCCATTCTGGTAGCGGTAACACGGTCTCTGGCGGAGGGGGTACCGCCGCGCTGAATATGGCCCAGCACGGTGACCCGGGGATCCAGACCGGTGCCTTCTTTGATCTTTTCCGCCACCTCATAGGCGCCGCTGGCAGCGCCCTCGGCCACAACGATCATGTAGTGGGTAAAACCGTTGAGTCTGGCAGAGCGGATCTTTTCAATGACATCCTGCTCAAAGTCGATGGTTACCTCGGGCAGCAGGACGGCAGTGGCGCCCACGGCGATGCCCACGTACATGGCAAGGTAGCCTGCGTTGCGGCCCATGACCTCTACCACAGAGCAACGCTCGTGGGACTGCATGGTGTCGCGCAGTTTGTCGATGCACTCAATGGCTGTGTTGGCAGCCGTGTCAAAGCCGATGGTGTAGCCGGTGGAGGAGATGTCATTGTCGATCGTGCCGGGGATGCCGATGACAGGAATGCCGTACTTGGACAGCTCCAAAGCACCGCGGAAGGTGCCGTCACCGCCGATGGCCACGATCCCGTCGATGCCGAAGAGCTTGCAGGTGGCCACAGCCTTCTGGCGGCCTTCGTCCGTCATAAATTCTTTGCTTCTCGCAGAGTAGAGGATTGTACCGCCGCGATTGATAATGTGGCTGACGGAGCTCTGATTCAGACGCTTGACGTCACTGTGAATCAAGCCGTTCCAGCCGCGATAGATGCCGAGACAATCAATGCCGAAGTTGACGCACGCGCGATAGACTGCGCGTACAGCGGCGTTCATGCCGGGAGCGTCGCCGCCCGAGGTAAGAACACCTATACGTTTGACTGCAGAATTCATAAGAATCACCTCACGTCTTATTGTATCTCTCAGCTTGGCAAAAGTAAAGTAAAAATTACAAATGCCCATATATTTTGAAGAAAAAAAGAAAAAGACAAGCAAATATAAAAACCGCCCCCAGCACCAGCCGGAAGCGGTAAGAGCGGTAACCGTCGGTTGGGAACGATTACGCAACATATTATACTCCAAAATTACGAAAAATCAACAGGATAATCGTGAATTGTTAAATTTTGGTAAATTCTTATAAATACGTGCGATAATCCTCTCGGCATTTCTGTCGAATACGAAGGAATCAAGGGGAATAGAGGCGCCCGCTGAAACAAGAAACAAACAATCTCCACAACGAACGCAACAAAATAAAAATTTTGTTGCGTTCGACGTTGGGATGTGATACAATATAGGCGGAAACCAAACACAAGGAGGTTTTAGTTAAATGGAACGCGGCCGTTATGAAGACTGCCCTGTGATCCTGCGGGATTTTCTGTCCTACCATGAGACAATCAAGGGGCAATCTCAAAGAACCATTTCAGAGTATTATCTGGATCTGCGGATGTTCCTTCGCTTTATGAAGCTGATGAAAAACGAGATGCCTTACAACACAGATCTGGAATCCATTCCCATCAAGGACGTGGATCTGGACTTTATCCGCTCCATCCATGTACACGATATTTACGACTTCCTGTCCTACCTGGCAAACGACCGGGTCAACGACCAGGACAATGGGATCTCCGCTGCCAGCCGGGCCAGAAAGCTCTCCGCCATCAAATCCTTTTATAAGTATCTCACCGTGCGGACCAAGCAGCTCACGGAAAATCCTGTACAGGACATGGAATATCCCAAGCTGAGAAAGTCTCTGCCCAGATATCTGACGCTGGAGGATTCCAAAGCTCTCCTGCGGGCGGTGGACGGCCCGAACAAAGCCCGGGACCTGGCCATTTTAATGATCTTTCTGAACTGCGGAATCCGGCGCTCGGAATTGGTAGGACTCAACCTGTCAGACATCTATGAAGATCGCATCCGGGTACTGGGCAAGGGCAACAAAGAACGAGTGGTGTTTATGGGCTCCAGCTGCAAGGCAGCCATCGACGCCTATTTAATTGAACGCAATCAAATAGTGCTCACCGACAACCGGGCGCTTTTCGGCTCCCGGGACAAAAACCGAATCAGTGCTTCCGCGGTGCATCGGCTGGTCAAAAAGCATTTGCTTGCCGCGGGGCTGGATGCTTCCAAGCTCTCCGCCCACAAGCTGCGTCACACTGCGGCCACCCTGATGCTGCAAAACGGCGTGGACGTCAAAACCGTTCAAGAGGTGCTGGGTCATGAAAACCTGAACACCACCCAGATCTACACCCACATCGAGAACACTGAGCTGCAGATTGCCGCCCAGGCCAACCCGATCTCAAAAATCGATTTGGATTGAGGCCCCTCCCCTGCCCGGTCAGTTGACCAAGGCGATTTCAATGGCCTCCCGGACGTTTCGCACGCGCAGCAGTTCCAAGCCGGCGGGCGGATGAATCCGATCTGCACCGTTGCGTGGGATGATACATTTAGAAAAGCCCAGCCGTCGGATCTCCCCCAGCCGCTGCTCCAGATTGGAAACCATCCGGATCTCTCCGGTGAGTCCCACCTCGCCGATGGCAGTCAGCTGTTCATCCACCGGGGTATCCCGGAAGCTGGAGGCAATGGCGATCAGCACCGGCAGATCAGACCCCGGTTCGTCAATCCGCAGGCCGCCGATGACGTTCAGGTAAATGTCGCACTCTCCCAAGCGCATGCCGCCCCGCTTTTCCAACACAGCAGTGAGCAGCGCCGCCCGGTTGTGATCAAACCCATCGGAGGTCCTGCGGGGGACGTTGAAAAAGCTGCGGGTGACCAACGCCTGCACCTCGGCCAACAGCGGCCTGGTGCCCTCCATGGCACAGGCCACACAGGTGCCGGATGCTCCCTTCGGTCTGCCGGCCAGCAGCATTTCGGAAGGATTCGGGATCTCCCGCAGGCCCTTGTCATACATCTCGAACACACCGATTTCGTTGGTGGAGCCAAATCGGTTTTTTGCCCCTCTGAGCAGGCGGTACGCGCCGCTGCGCTCGCCTTCAAAGTAGAGCACACAGTCCACCATATGCTCCAGCACCTTAGGGCCGGCAATGGCGCCCTCTTTGTTTACGTGCCCCACCACAAACACAGTGGTGCCCGTGGACTTGGACAGCTGCAGCAGCGCCATGGTGCAATCTTTCACCTGGGAGATGCTACCCGGCGAGGAGGAATTCTCTGTGGCATAGAGTGTCTGGATAGAGTCTGCAATGAGAATATCCGGGTGCAGGTCGTTTGTGGCCTTGAGAATCTCATCCATCTCCGTTTGGGCGTAAAACAGCAGCTGATCAGATGTGACGCCAAGGCGCTCCGCCCGCATTTTCAGCTGGCTCTCGCTCTCTTCACCGGAGACATACAGCACGCTGTAGCTCTTACAGAGCTCTGCACAGATCTGGAGCAGCAACGTGGATTTTCCGATGCCGGGAGCGCCGCCTACGAGCACCAGAGAGCCCTTCACGGCGCCGCCGCCCAGCACCCGGTCCAGCTCTCCCAGGCCGGTGGAAAACCGCTGCTCCGCGCCGGAGATGATCTCAGCCAAGCGCTTTGGCCCATTGCTGCCCCCAGGGGCGGTCGCAGCCCTCCTGCCCGGGGCAGCAGGCTTTTCCGTGTGCTCCTCTATGGTGTTCCACGCACCGCAGGCGGGACATTTTCCCATCCAGCGGGGGGTCTCATTGCCGCAATTGGTGCAAAAGAAAACGGTCTTTGTCTTCATCCGGTGTGTCCTCCGATTTTTGTTTATGTCACGCCATCCCCGGCCAGCCAGTCCCAGATTCCCTGGGCAATGGCACAGGCCAGCTTTCGTTGGTATGTGTCGCTGCGCAGCAGCGCCTCCTCGGCGGGATTGGAGAGAAATCCGCACTCCACCAACACTCCAGGGCCGTGGATGTGCTCCAGCAGATAGACCTGGCTGCTCTGCTTTGCCTGCCTGTGATTCTCCGGTGCCAGCAGTGCCGCCGCGCTGGACTGGATGGTCTCAGCCAGGGCCTTACTTCCCTGAGTTTGGGCATAAAAAACCTGGGTGCCGGCATAACGGCTCTCAGGAAAGGTGTTCTGGTGCACGCTGACCAGAACCGCGTTCGGAACCTGATTGACCAGCTCTGCCCGATGCCTGAGGTCTGAAACCTTTTTCTGGGAAAGGGTTTGTGCCTCATCGGTGTACAGGGCGATATCCTCTGTGCGCAAGATCCGGGTGGGCTGGCCGATAAAGCTCAGCAGTGCCTCCAGTCGCAGGCTGACCGCAAGGTTGAGCTCGCTCTCCCGCACCCCGGTGCAGGACAGGGCCCCGCCGTCCTCCCCGCCGTGGCCGGGGTCGATCACCACCACAGGCGCAGAGGGCTGCTCCGCCATGGCCAGGACGCTATGCCCGGACGCCAGCGCAGAGAGCGTGGCACTGCCCGCCAGCACCGCCGCAAGAATCAGCCCGTATACCCACAGATACTTCTTGCAGAATTCCATATGGATCACCTCTGTGGAGCCTATGCCTCACAGGGCTTTTTTATGTGGGCAGATGTCTGTCACATTTACGGGCATTTGCATAGAATGAGGTTGAACCCGGCAGGTGCTGCCGGGAAAACCATCAACAGGAGGTACTCCTATGAAGGAATTGGAACAATTGACGCCGAATCTGCCGGACGGCTGCGGCCTTCTGCCGGCTGCGGCGCCCCTGGCAAATCCCTACGTCCCCTTCCAGCAAAAGGATCCCGATCTGTACCCCGCGGGAAAGGCCATGATTCGTGGCACGCTGTTTCCGGGCCTGGATCTTCCGTTTCTGGGCATGGTAAACAAGACCGAAAAGCCCAGAACCCCGCTGCATGAGCTGCAGGCCATGAACTTTGTACTCCAGGAGCTGGCCCTGTATTTGGATACCCACGCCAGGGACGAGGAGGCGGAGCAGCTCTTTGCCGAATACAGTGCCCTGTATCGCCAGGGCGTGGAAAAATACGAGCAGCGCTTTGGGCCTCTGTTCCAAACCGGCGCAATCCAGAACGGCGTGTATCGTTGGACCCAAGGCCCGTGGCCCTGGGAATATCAGAGCGGAACGGAGGGCTGATCCATGTTTGTCTATGAAAAAAAGCTGCAGTACCCGGTGAAAATCGCCAACCCCAATCCCAGGCTGGCCGCCATAATCATCAGTCAGTACGGTGGGCCATACCCCGTGTTGCGACGATACGGCCGCTCAGCCTCCGTATTCCCGGATCAATGATTCAATACCCTCTGCGGTGCGCAGCTTGGAACGGTCGATTCTGGTGGGCTGCAGCTCAATGCCGGCCTCCTCCAGCCGTGCAAAGAGCTCAATAAAGGCAAAGGAGTCCAGAAGACCGCTTTCAATCAGATCTACGTCGGGATCATACACCCCGTCGTCCTCGCAGATTTCATAGAGCAGTTGTTTTACATCAATCATCACGCAGCAGCGCCTTTCTGTCAATTTTTCCGTTGACTGTCACCGGCAGCCTGTCAAGCTGCCGGAAGGATCTGGGGCACATATAGTCCGGCACAATTGTCCGGAATCGCCGTTTTACCTCCGCCGGCCGCACACCGTGGCGCAGCACTACCCAGGCCTGCAGCATCCGCACGGTGCCGTCCGTCTCCGTTTTTGCCACCACGGCACAGTTTTCCACGCCATCCACCCGGGCCAGATTCGCCTCCACGTCGTCAAGCTCGATCCGGTAGCCCTTGTATTTGATCTGCCTGTCCCGCCGCCCGGCGCAGAACAGATAGGCGTCCCGGAGCGCGCCGAGGTCGTGTCCGTCGATGGGGCCCATGTAGTTGA
>CAMOKD010000030.1:0-26137 GCA_946617435.1 uncultured Clostridia bacterium
TGACCAGCAGGTCCGTGGCGCCATCGTTCTGCCCAACGGCACCGGCAAGACCCGCCGGGTGCTGGTGTTCGCCAAGGACGCAAAGGCTGACCAGGCTCGCGAGGCCGGTGCTGACTTCGTCGGCGGCATGGACATGGTAGAGAAGATCCAGAAGGAAAACTGGTTCGACTTCGACGTGGTCGTCGCTTCCCCCGATATGATGGGCATCGTTGGCCGTCTCGGTAAGCTGCTGGGCCCCAAGGGCTTGATGCCCTCTCCCAAGGCCGGCACTGTGACCCCCAACGTGGCTGCTGCCGTCAAGGAAATCAAAGCCGGTAAGATCGAGTACCGTCTCGACAAGACCAACATCATTCACTGCCCCATCGGCAAGGTCAGCTTTGGCCCCGAGAAGCTGAGCGAGAACATGTCCGCTCTCATCGGCGCTGTCATCAAGGCCAAGCCCGCTGCCGCCAAGGGTCAGTATATCAGATCCTGCGTCATCGCCTCCACCATGGGCCCCGGCGTCAAGGTCAACACCACCAAGTATTGATCGTTGGAAACAGCTGCTCCCTCCGCGCAGAATGCGCGGAGGGAGCATTTTGTCATTTTACGCCGGAAAACCCGTCCAGCAGCTTGTAGAGCAGGCGGTACATGGTCATAGCCTCCTCCGGGCTCAGCCGGACGCAGGCCCCCATCTGCCCGGGGATGCCCTTTGCCCGGTCCCGCAGGGCCAGCCCTGCCGGGGTGAGCTCCACCAGCAGCACCCGCTCATCGCTGCGGCTGCGGCTGCGGGTCACAAAGCCCTTGCTCTCCAGGCTCTTAAGCAGGGGTGTGAGGGTGCCGCTGTCCAGATACAGGATTTTGCCCAGCTCCTTGACGCTGAGCACCTGCTTGTCCCACAGTACCATCAGGGTAATGTACTGGGTGTAGGTGAGATTCAGCTCGTCCAGCATGGGCCGGTACTGCTTGATGACCTCTCTGGATGCGGCGTAGAGGGGGAAGCACAGCTGGTTTTCCAGGTGCAGGCCCTGGTATTCGTCCTCCATCTCAGGCCCTCTGAGACTCGTTGTAGGCCTTGCGCACGGCTCTGGCCAGCTGGTCGGCGCAGGAGGTGGGCTTGTAGCCGCAGGTGTTGCCCTTCAGGTAGCCCTCAATCTGCTCCACGGTCATGCCGTCCACCAGCTTGCTCACGGCCTTCAGATTGCCGTTGCAGCCGCCGTAGAACTGCACGTTGGTCACCACGTCCCCGTCCAGGTGGAAGGTGATCTGCATCGGGCATACGCCCTGGGGTCTGTATTGATAATCCATTGTCATTGTTCCTCCAGAAATGATTCTCAATTTTATTGTATGCAATTTAAATAATACCGGATGATTCTCCAAAAGTCAAGATGAAAGAAAATCCAGACAAATTTGCAAAAATACTTGCACTTGCCGGCGCAGTCCTGTATAATATCGATAAATGAAGCATACGCTTCAGATTTCAGAGAAGGAGGAACTTAAAATGAAAGACATGAAGAAATACCTTGCGGAGTTTATCGGCACCTTTGTCCTGGTCTTTGTGGCCTGCGGCACCGCCATTGCCACCAAGTGCAGTGTGGACAATCCCGCCGGCTACCTGGCCACCGCCCTGGCCTTCGGCCTTGTGATTGTGGCCATGGCCTACTCCATCGGCAACATCTCCGGCTGCCACATCAACCCTGCAGTTTCCCTTGCCATGCTGATCAGCAAGAAGATGAGCACGAAGGACTTCATCGGCTACGTGGTCGCCCAGGTCCTGGGCGCAGTGGTCGGCGCTCTGTTCCTGGGCCTGTGCTTCGGCTTTGACTGCGGCTTCGGCGCCAACGCGCCCCAGGTTGCCAACGGCCACGGCGTGATTACCGCCCTGTGCGCCGAAGTGGTGCTGACCTTTATCTTTGTCCTGACCATTCTGGGCGTCACCTCCCGCGAGGGGTTCAGCAAGGTGGCCGGCCTGGTCATCGGTGGGGCGCTGACCCTGGTGCATCTGCTGGGCATTGCCCTGACCGGCACCAGCGTGAACCCGGCCCGCTCCCTGGGCCCGGCTCTGTTTGCCGGCGGCGACGCGCTGAAGACCGTTTGGATCTTCATCCTGGCTCCTCTGGTGGGCGGCGCTCTGGCTGCCATCTGCTGGTCCATCCTGGATAAGAAGGACTGATCCCATCGCATACGCCCAAGGGGCACGCTGTAAACGCATCTGTTTGCAGCGTGCCCCTTTGCTTTGGGCGGCGGATTGTTGCCGCATACCTCCCGGCCGGGCCGCATAGAATGTTGCGACACACAGCCTGGGAGGTGCAGACATGACAAACACCATCGAAGACAGAGTTTGCGAGGAAGCTGTGTACATCCTGGAAACCCAATCTACCGTCCGGGCCGCAGCCAAGCGGTTCGGCATCTCCAAATCCACAGTCCACAAGGATCTGACCGAGCGCCTGCGGCAGTGCAACCGCAGCCTGTACAGTCAGGTGCGCCGGGTGTTGCTGCAGAATAAGGCCCAGCGCCATCTGCGGGGCGGGGAGGCCACACGTAACAAATATCGCCGCGGCTGAAATAAGCGCCCGCCGGTCCGGATGGGATCGGCGGGCGTCGGTGGTTACAGACACACAGGGGCGTAGCGGGGGCTGTTCAGCACCTCCAGCATAAAGGCATAGGGCTCCAGCCGACCGGAGCGCAGCAGGGCGAACAGCCGGGGGGAGTTGCCGGAGACCAGGGCCACGCCCTGCTCGTTTTTGGTCACGGGCAGCTGGTGGCTGCGGCTGTTGACGTTCCAGAACACCACCTGGGGCAGACGGTAGCCCTGCGCGGCAAACAGCGCGCGGGCCGCCTCAAAGTTGGTGGCGGAGGCATCCTGCACACAGGCGTCAAACTCCATGTCAGAGATCACATACAGCCGCCGGGGCAGCTCCTGCTGGGGCAGGTGATGCTTTACCGCCGTGTCCAGCAGCAGGCGGAACACAGCCTGCAGGTTGGTGTTGGATATTTCGTTGAAGGTTTTGCAGTACCTCACCTTCTCGGCGATGGTCGCTCCCCGGACTTCCACCAGTCGCGGGCTGTTGGAGAAGGTGATAAAGTGGTTGTGGAACTGCCCGGTGCAGCGCTCGGCAAAGTAAATGGCCAGACTTTGGGCCACTGCTGCCGGGCAGGGGCTGTCAGTGGTGTACATCGAACCGGAGCCGTCAGCCACTACCAGAGCGTTTTCGCCGTGGGTAAAGTCTGCCTGGGCGTTCCAGGCGGCGTCCATAGCGGCGCACTCAGCAGGGGAGGGGGTGCCCCGGTACAGGGGCCGGATGATATCATAGGGGGCCAGGGTGCCGGTGTGCATTACAGCCTGCCCTTGCCGCACCTGATCCAGCCAGGCCAGATACCGGGCGCCGTCGTTGCGCAAAAAGGCCTTGCGGTACTTCAGCTGCGCCTGGCCGGGCAGAGCTTCGTAGTCAAAGGTGTAGTCCCGCAGACGCAGCCGGTTTTCCACCACGTCCAGATAGCGGCGCAGGGCGGACAGAGACTGCCGGTACTCCCGCTGGCGCAGGCCCATCAGCCGGCACAGGGCCTTGGCCTGCCCCACGGTCTCCGGGCAGGAGGCGTTCACCGAGGGCAGCCATTTGGCCAGCAGGCTGGCGGGCTCGCCTCGATCCATGGCGTTCAGGTCCCGTTCCAGCTGGGCCTGGAGCATAGCTGCCGCCGCATCCCGGCAGGGGGTGCCCAGCAGCACCAGCACGTCGTCCCAACGGCCGTAGAAGGGGATCTGTTCCAGATTCCGGCGTACCGTGTCCGGCGCGGCGCTTGCCAGCTCCTGCAAAATCACCCGGAACACCCTGCGTTCGCCCAGGCCGCCTCGGGCATCCCGCAGAAAGAACAGCAGCCGCAGAGCAAGCTGGGCGTCCTCGGTCCAGGCCCGGACAAAGCGGTTTAGAATTTCTTGTTCAGAGGCATGGCGCAGGGCGCCGGCAGCAGCAAACAGATCCAGACAGTGGGATCCGGAGGAAAGGAGGCTCTCGGCGCCGTTTTCAGTTCTGGCCCGGTTGGCCTCTTGCTTCAATTCGTTCAGCATCTGGGTTCCTCCTTTTGCTACCAGCGTTCCTTTCGCGCCAGGGCATAGACAATGGTCCATATCACATTTGCCAGGGCCAGCGCAATCCCGGCCCCGCCCAGGCCCAAAGCAGCCCCATAGCTGCACAACAGGGTGCCCAGGATTGCCATAAAGCACCAGCGCTTTTTTGTGACCAGGCCGAAATATACCAGCACGATGCCGAACAGCGGCGCAACCACGCCCGCGCCTACTATAGACAGCAGATGCAACAGGGTGTTGCAGGCCAGTACCGCGAGGCCTACCTTGGAGGGCCGGCCCTTCCGCTGCAGAAAGGTCTCCTTTGCGGGCGCGGGGACAGCTGTTCCGACTGCAGGCCCCTTGGGCACCTGAGGCGGGGTCTGGGGCGGCGCCTGGGGAGGTGTCTGGGACGGCGCTTTGGGTGGCACCTGGGGCTCCGCCTTAGGCGGCGTCTGGGGCGGCACCTGAGAAGGGGCTTTTTCTGCGCCCCGGACGTGTTTTGCGTTTCCCTCAGCCCCGGGGACGGTTTTTGGCGCCGGCTGTGCCTGGGCGGCAGGGGAGGGGGCGTGTGCTGCCTGGGCGTCCGCCTGGCCTGAGCCTGCAACAGGGGAAGGGGAGATTGGATCGGGCTGCTGCCAGGCGGTGGATGGAATTGAACTGGGTTTTTTCCAGCGATAGCTGCCGTTTTGAGCTTGCTTCAGCCCGGGCTTCTTGATCCGGTAGCTGCCGTCCTTGCCCGGCGCGGCCACCGGGGCAGCCTGGGGCTGGGGGGCCTGCTTCTGTTCCGGCACAGCCTCCACCACAGGCTTTGCGGGGTGCTGCTTTCGCCACAGCGCTCTGCGGGCCAACAGCTGCTCCACATCGGGCACGGATACCGGGCAAAGGGTCCGGTGTGCGGTGAAGTCCAGCCGCCGGTCAAAGCCGCACCGGCTGCACCGATCGCCTGCGGCCTGGGTATTTTCACAAACGACACAAGTCCACATGGTATTCACTCCTGATGGAAAAGGGCCGGGCAAACCCGATGCCGGCACACAGGCACGAAAACGAATTTTGCCACAGCCCAATTCAATAAATCAAGGCACAGGGTTCCAAAGGCGGGTGGCCTTTGATACAGATTGCTGTATGTGCCTTTCGCTTGGTCAAGGCGCGGTATTTCACAAACATAATTGTCGTGTAAAGGATTGCTGTACGCGCCTTTCGGAGGTATTATAGCACAGACTTCGGGATTTTTCAATACTCCTGCAGCCGACGGTTGAGTTTTTCGTAGATGGGCAGCATCTCCGGCTCAGAGGACATCTCCGCCACCCGGTCCAGGGCAATCCAGCCCACGTCCCGGTTCTCATCGGTCTTGGCCCGCAGGGGCGCGGCCTCCTCCGCCTGCCAGAGATAGCAGCAATCCAGGTGCAGGTGCCAGGAGACAAATTTGCCCCCCTTGATATGGCTCTGCACCCCGATGACCTGTATGGTGTAAATCCCCGGGCAGAGCAGCTCCAGCCCGGTAATGCCGGTCTCCTCCTCGGCCTCCCGCCGGGCCACAAGCTGCAGCCTGGCTTCGCCGTCGGCGTGGCCGCCGGTCCAGGCCCAGGACTGATACAGGTTGTGCCAGGCCATCAGCACCTTGGTCCGCTCCCGGTTTACAATCCAGTTAGAGGCGGTAAAGTGACACACCGGGTTGTTTCGGGTGAGCACGTCGTCAAACCGGTCCATGCACAGCAGCATCAGCTCCCGGTCCCGCTGCTCCTGTTCGCAGCAGGGGCGGTAGTTCTCCAAATCCCGTCGCAGATCTGCGGTCATTTGCCCACGGCCAGTTCAATGACCTTGTACGCGCCGTTGTAGAGCCCGGCCTTGTTGTTCTCCAGGATGCAGCGGTTCATATTCAGCAGAATCTCCTTTTCGGACTGGAGCAGGTGGATCATATCCACAGTCTCTCTGCCGGGGGCGACCTCATAGGTGCCGTCGCCCATCTCCGCGGCGTGGATGGCGCCCCAGATCTCGTGGCCGCCCACGTGCTGGATAAACAGCTTGGGGATGGGGTAGAAGGCCAACTCAGAGGGCTTGGTCACCAGTACGTCGCTGGCCCGCATCAGCAGGTTGGTGATATACACCGCGGCAAAGATATCCTCGTGGCAGAAGCCCACAATGCCCTCTGCCGGGCCTGCAATGGCGTCCTCGGCGTAGGCCTTGGCCTTGTCATAGTCGTTCAAAAAGAGCTTGGCCTGCTGAAGCTCCGGCACGGCGGCACTCAGGCTCTCCCAGACGTTTCTGTGGTCGCCCACGTTGATAAACAGGGTGGCCTTGCCTGCCTTGATCTCGGGCAGCAGGGTGCGGATGATGTCGGCAAACAGGGCCTGCTGCGCCCCGGCGCCGCCCACGGTGAGCAGGTAGCGCTTGGCCTTGCCCTGCTCCACCCGCTGAATCCGGTAGGCGGTGTCCTGCTCCAGGTTGGCCACAAGCTCATGGTCGATGTAGTGGCCGGTGTAAACCACGTCTCCCTCGGGCATCGGCTTCAGGGTGCGCGTCTTGTCCATCCCTCGCAGGGCCTTGTAGCCCAGCCAGGAGGACCATGTCTGGATGGTGTGAGTGGCGCCCTCGGCCAGGTGCAGAGCCATGGGCCAGTTGTCGGGAATGGCGTTGACCACCTTGGTAAAGCCGGCGTGGATGGCGGCCTGGGCGGGCCAGACGTGGGTGGCCACATAGGGCTTGTCCTTGGGCAGGGTTTTGAGCAGGTTTGCCATCAGCTCGGCGCTGGCCTGGTCGGCGCAGTTGTAGCTGAGCTTGCGGAAGCCCTCGGAGTTCAGAGGCTCCCAGTAGAGCTTGTTGAACAGCTTGGATTTCTGACTCAGCCTGGAGCCAAGGGAGTACAGGTCGTTCTGCCCGCTGATGATGCTGGTGCAGGTAGAGCCCTTAAAGGAATTCAAATCCAGCCACACCGGCTCATAGCCCATGGCCCTTGCGCAGGAGGCCATAGCCATGGAGATCCGGTAGTGGCCGAAGCCCATCCGGATATTGCCGATGAAAACGGTCTTGTCGCCAAAGGCAGCGCCTTCGCCAAAAACCAGCTCCTTGGTGCCCAGGGGGGCAAGCACGGCGTTCTCCTTCAGACCGAAGCGATACTCTTTGTCGGAGTCGTCGCCGTATTTCCTGGCAAACTTTTTCTTGGTGTTCTCCGCCTTTTTCACATCGGCGGCGGACATGACATTCTGGAAAATGACCTTGGATTTTTCTAGCATAGGGACCTCCGGTTCATAGTAATAGTTGACAATTTATACAAATTCCGCTACAATATGACTGATGCATTTAGGCTATCATCCAAGTGCGTTTTTGTCAAGCCCCAAGCCTTACTTTTTGCATTATTTTATTTAAGGAGAGAAACCATGAAAAGACTCACCAAGAAACAGATGATCATCTTTGCCATCGGTCAGTTGGGATGGTCCATCCTCAGCGGCATCATCGGTGCCTGGTTTGTGACCTTCTATCTGCCCACCCAGGGCGACATCGACGCCGGCGCCGTTCAGTTTATCCAGCCTGGCCTGGTGATTCTGGGCATTCTGACCATCCTGGGTCTGATCACCGCCCTGAGCCGTGTGTTTGACGCCGTGACCGACCCGCTGATCGCCAACCTGTCTGACCGCAGCACCAACAAGCGCGGCCGCCGCATTCCCTTTATGCAAAAGGCTGCCATCCCCCTGTCCATTGTCACCGTTTTGCTGTTCTGCGCGCCGGTAAACGCCATCAGCGGCATCAACGTGGCGTGGATTTCCGTGTTTGTGATCCTGTTCTATCTGTTCATGACCATGTACTGCACCCCCTATACCGCGCTGATCTCTGAGTTCGGCAAGACCCAGGAGGACCGGATGTTTATCTCCACGGCCATCTCCCTCACCTTCTTTGCCGGCACCATGCTGGCCTATACCCCCTTTGTGTTTGCCGGCATGCTGCGGGTCGCCGTGGGCTTCAACTGGAGCTACCGGATCTGCTTCATCGTTCTGGCAGTGATCTCCTGCGTGTGCATGCTGCTGCCCACCTTCCTGCTCAATGAGCGGGAGTTTGTCGATACCAAGCCCTCCAGCTCCAGTGTGTTCAAGTCCCTGGCCGCCACCTTCAAGAACCGGGAGTTCCGGGTCTTTGCCGCCTCCGACATTATGTACTGGGTGGGCCTCACCCTTTTCCAGACCGGCCTTCCCTTCTTTGTCAAGGTCTCCATGAACCTGAAAGAGGGCATGACCATGGTCTTCATGGGCGGCATGACGGTGCTCTCCGCCTGCTTCTACCCCTTTGTCAACGGCTTTGTCCGCCGCCACGGCAAAAAGAAGATGGTCATCTTCGGCTTCCTGGGCCTGGCGGTTGCCTACCTGATCACCGCCCTGATCGGCGTGATTCAGCTGCCCAACAACAAGATCTGGGGCTTTGCCATCTGTATCATTGCAGCCTTCCCCATGGCGCTGCTGGGCATCATTCCCCAGGCCATTGTGGCTGACGTGGCCGAGGCCGACGGCATTGAGACCGGCGAAAACCGTGAGGGCATGTTCTTTGCCGCCCGGACCTTCGCCATGAAGTGGGGCCAGGCCCTGGCCATGCTGGTGTTTACCTCCCTTGCCATCATCGGCACCACCCAGGCTGCCAACTCCAACGAGATCACCGCCTCCGCCCTGGGACTGCGGATTGTGGCCATTGTGGCCGTCTGCTTCTGCACCCTGGGCGCTCTGATCCTGGCCCTGTACAACGAAAAGAAGATCATGAAGACCATCGAGAGCAAAAAGTCTGCCAAGTAATCATCCGACAGGAGCAACACTATGAAACTACTTTCCAAAACCGTCCAAGCCACAGACATTCTCAACCAGGAGCTGATCTGTGAGAACAACCGCCTCACCCTGCGGCTGACTCCCCTGGGGGACAAGCCCGTAGAGCTGGAGGAGGTCAGCGTCACCGTGGCCTACGACTTCACCCGGGCGGACGCCTTCTTCCTCAACGGCTACCAGAGCTGGACCTACAGCCCCGAGCGTACCCGTATGCAGTTTGACGCCGCCATGCGCTATGTGCCCAAGGCTCTGGACCGGCGCTTTGGCCTGTCCCAGTACGGCGACGGCTACTTTGCCGATCCTGTCTACCGCCGGGATCTGCGCAACGGCTACAAAAAGGGCTATACCTACGCCTACGTCCGCTGGGACAAGCTCTACTGCCTCTTCGCCTCTCTGGCAGAGGACACAGGCTTCACCCGCATCAGCTTCCAGCCGGGACAGGGCACGGTTACATTCAAAAAAGATTGCCACCACCGCTTCCTCCAGCCCGGCGAGAAATACCTGGGCCTGGATATGCTCTACGTAGAGGGCGACGAGAACGCAGTGTTCGACGCCTGGTTTAGCGCTATGGGGATCAAGCCCCTGCCTGCCCGGCCCAAAACCGGCTATACCAGCTGGTACAATTGCTACCAGGACATCTCTGAGGCGCAGATCCTCCGGGATCTGGAGGGCATGAAAACCCTGGCCGTCAAGCCGGACATCTTCCAGATTGACGACGGCTTTGAGCCGTATGTGGGCGACTGGCTCACTGTCAACGAGACCAAATTCCCCAACGGCCTGGAGCCCATCATCCAAAAGATCCACGACGAGGGCTATCAGGCGGGCATCTGGCTGGCCCCCTTTGTGGCGGAAAAGGACTCCGCCCTGTACACCGAGCATCCCGATTGGTTCCAGTACCGGGGCGGAGACCGGGTTTACGCCGGCTCCAACTGGTCCGGCGCCTACGCCCTGGATCCCTACCATCCCGAGGTGCGGGATTACATCCGCCGCAGCATTCAGCACTACAAGGACATGGGCATCACCCTCTTTAAGCTGGACTTCCTGTATGCCGCCTGCATGACCTCCCGCCCGGACAAGACCCGGGGCGAGATTATGGCGGAGTCCATGGATTTCCTCCGCCAGGTCTGCGGTGACGCCGAGATCCTGGGCTGCGGCGTGCCCCTGGCCTCTGCCTTTGGCCGGGTGGAGTACTGCCGCATCGGGCCGGATATGTCTCTGGACTTTGACGACAAGCCCTTTATGCGCCTGCTCCACAACGAACGCCCCTCCACCAAGCATACCGAGCGCAACACCTTCTATCGCCGGCAGCTGGACGGCAGGGCCTTCCTCAACGATCCGGACGTCTTCCTCCTCCGGGACGACAACACCAGCCTCACCCCCCGGCAGAAGCACACCCTGGCGGTGTGTAACGCCCTGTTCGGCTCGGTGCTCTTCGGCTCTGACGACTTTGGCGCCTATGACGAGGATAAGCGCAGCCTGCACACTGCCCTGTGTGCCCTGCAGCACGCCGAAAACGTCCGTGTGCTGTCTGTTACCCCCGATGAAGTCCACCGGGTGGTGGTCCGCTACAGCCTGAACGGGGTGGAGAAAACCCTGGAGCTGGAGCTCTGATTCCAAACGCAAAAGTCGCCCTGCAAGCCTGTAGGGCGGCTTTTTTTGCAGCCTGCCAGGCGCGCCAAGACTGCCCACGCCTGTTTTCAGGAGGCAAAAGGACGATATGCCCCTTGACATGCGACCGATCGGTCGCTATAATAGAAAGAGAACGATGGGTCACGTATAACATGGAGGTGCGTGATGGCAGGGGATACAAAAGAACGAATTCTGGCAGCCGCCTTGGAGATGTTTTCTCAAAAGGGGTATGCAGGCACAAACATCCGGGAACTGGCCGGGTCTCTCGGCATGGGGAAGTCCTCCATGTACCGGCATTTTGAGAGCAAGGAAGAGATCTGGAATACGCTGCTCGACCGGATGATCGCCTACTATACGGCGCGCTTCGGCTCCGGCGAGCATCTGCCGCCTGTGCCGGATTCTCTGGACGGCCTTGTCGCAATGACTATGCGCATGGTCGATTTCACGGTTCATGACGAAAAAATCGTAAAGATCCGCAAGGTACTTGCCATTGAACAGTTCCGGGACGAACGGGCAAAAGCCCTTGCCACCCGGCATTTTCTGACAGGCCTTACCCAGATGTTTACCCACGTGTTCCGGGGCATGATGGAAACCGGGCTGCTGCGGCAGGAGGACCCGGCGATGCTGGCCTTTGCCTATACCGCGCCGATCTCCGCGCTCATCCATTTGTGCGACCGGGAGCCGGAGAAGACAGAGGAGGCAATCGGGCAAATCGAGGCGTTCAGCCGGCACTTTACCCGCATTTACGGGGTACAGGCATAACCCTTGCGCCGCCCTGTTCGCAGAGGGCGGCGGGTATCGTTTTGATACAAGACTTTGATGGATTGGAAGCCGAACCGTACAGGAGCGTAATGAAATGGATGCAAAGCTGTTTTTCCAGGCAATCGTAAAATTTCTGTGCGGGCTGCTGGCGGTAGGGCTGCTGCTGTTCCTGCCGGCAGGGACGTTTGCATTCTGGCAGGCCTGGCTGCTTGTGGGCATTCTGTTTGTGCCGATGTTCTTCGCAGGGCTGGTGATGATGAAACGATCCCCGGCGCTTTTGCGGAAACGGCTGGCCGCCAAAGAGGCGCAGTCAGAGCAGAGGGCAGTGATTGCCCTCAGCGGGCTGATGTTCCTGGCAGCGTTTGTGGTTGCCGGGCTGAACCACAGATTCAGCTGGGTCCCGCTTCCCCCGTGGGTCTGTTATGGGGCTGCAGTTGTATTTCTGCTGGGCTACGGGCTGTATGCCGAGGTGCTGCGGGAGAACGTCTGGCTCTCCCGGACGGTGGAGGTGCAGGAGAACCAGAAGGTGATTGACACCGGGCTGTACGGTCTGGTCCGGCACCCGATGTACATGAGCACGATTTTGCTGTTCCTGTCCATGCCGCTGGTTCTGGGGTCTGTCCTTTCCTTTGCCATCATGCTGGCCTATCTGCCCATCATTGCAAAGCGCATCCGCAATGAAGAGCAGGTGCTGAAGGACGGGCTGGAGGGCTATGCAGAGTATCAGAAGCGTGTCAGGTATAAGGTGATCCCCTTTGTGTGGTGAGGGGGAATTCCCTGGGAGGACTGGAATGAAACGGGATATGACGACAAACAGATTTTCCATCCAAGAAAGGCTCCGCCGAATCCGGAGTCCCGAGGAGTGCGGCGTCAAAAGCGGGCTGTGCTCTGCTGCCGGCTGCTTTGCCGCAGGCATTGCCCTGGGCGTGTTTTCCAAGTGGCTGGACAATCTGGCGCTGGACAGCACCGTCTGGTGGCACAGATGGATCGAGACGTTGAATCTGGGCGTTTTCTTCTCAGACCTGGCAATCTGGCTGTTGCTTGCGCTGTTGATTGCGGTTTTCAGCCGATCCCCCCTGTGGGCGGCGCTCCGGGTCTTTGTGTTTTTTGTGGGGGTGTGTGCTGCTTATCACGCCTATACCATCGTCTTCAGCGGGTTTCATCCCACCTCCTATATGATGGTGTGGTATGCAATCACCTTGGTGTCGCCGCTGCTTGCCGTGCTTTGCTGGTACGCAAGGGGCACAGGACCTGTCGGCATTCTGCTGCAGATCGGGGTCATTGCCGTGTTCTTTTTGTCCTGCTTTGCAATCGGGTTTTTCTATGTCGATCTGAGAGGGCTGCTGTATTCTCTGGTATTCTGCGGCGCCGTTGCAGCCATTTACAGAAATTTGAAGCAGCTTCTGATCGCCCTGCCGGTCGGGATTCTGCTGGCCTTTCTCCTGAGCCCCTACTGGGTCTATTTATAAACCCTGCTGTATCAAAAGACAATTGCATAAGCGCAAGGCAGCGCAGCCCACACGATTCTCACCGTGCGGGCTGCGCTGCCGCTGCATATGAAAGCGCGCAGACGCCTGCTTTTGAAATGGGCGTTATTGGCCCTGGGTGGAGTTTACCGTGCCCATAAACAGGGGTACCCGGTTCCGGCTGTCCAGCACCAGCAGCAGGAAGGGGCGGTCCAGGGTCACGGTTTTCACCTCTCTGACCTGGGAGGGGGTCACCGCGGCGCTGGGCTCCTCCACAATCACGGTGGCCGCGGCGGCGCACACGCCGTTTCCGTCCAGCTTGAAGCTGACCTTATGGGTCACCTGGCTCACCTCCAGGTCCTTGGAGCCCATACCGCTCAGATCCCTGGGCTCCTGGCAGAAGAAGTGGATGCCCATGTCCTTCAATGTGGCAATCAGATCCCGGCCTTCGGTGAGATTCAGCTCCGGCATCCGCACCACAACGTCATAGGCAGTGCTCTCGCTGTCCAGCAGTCTGCACAGCCCTTGGCCGGTCAGTCCGGCCAGGGCCTCGTCGGCGCTGCCCTGCTTGGGCAGCAGGCCCACTACGGTGTAATTGCCGTTGCCCATGGGCCGGACGAAGCCGGTGAACTGCTCGTCCTCCAGGTATCGGGTCTCATAGCTCAGCAGCATGCTGCAGGTCTCGGTCTCACCGCCCGCGTTGGTGAAGGGGCAGTTTTTGATCCTGGCGCAGCCGGAATCCCACCCGCAGTCCAGATACAGGGTGTTCACCTGGGCCAGGCCGCCCAATGCCGGCAGCTGCTCCACAATCCGGGGAATCAGCCCCTGGGTCTGTTCTGATACCCAGCGGTTTACCAGCCCCACGCCTTCGTTGTCAAAGCCGATCCGGTAAATCTGAGCCCCATAATACTCTGCGTTGGCCTGCAGGAAGTCCTCGGGAACCGTAAAGAGATTGTTGTTTGCAATCCACACAGAGCTTGCCGGCCGGCAGATTACCGTGTCAGAGTTGGGCAGCGTGCTCAGATAGACGGACAGGCACCGGTTCAGCTCCTCCACAGACATGCCGAAGGCAGCCTCCAGCTGGTCCTTGGTAACGCCTCTGGCCCCGTTGGCAGTCATCCCCAGGGCAACCAGGACGCTCACCGGAGAGAGCATCCCGGGCCCGTCCCGGCCCACGGCAGCCTGGGTCAGTCTCACGCAGAAGTCTGTGACGGCCTGTCGCTCGCTGTCGGTCAACTCCCTGTCAGCGAGCTCTCCCTTGCGGGTGTAGCCAGCCGAGAGCTCACGGGGGAGCGACTCATCCTCCAGCAGCTTGCAGGACAGCAGCATCACCTTGGCGCACTGGGCCCGGCTCATATTCTCCTGTGGCAGAAACTGATTGCGGGTGTCTCCCTCCATGATTTTCAGCAGCCGCAGATTCCCGGCTGCCGCCTGGGCAAAGCCGGAGATCCGGTCCTGATCGGCGTAAGCCGCAGCGGTCCCGGTGGGGATCACCACGCCCTTCTGCGTAAACCAGCGGCACAGGATCGTGGCCGCCTGCTCCCTGGTCACCGGCTGCTCCGGAGAGAAGCGCCCCGGCGCGGTGCCCTGCACGATGCCGGTGCATCCGGCCCACAGGGCGGGCACAAAGTAGTAGGTGTTCTCCGGCACGTCAACAAAGGGCCGCTCATACACATCGGGATGGGCCTCAAACGCCGGGTCGCCGCCCATCCGGTACAGTACCGTCACAAACATGCCCCGGGTCATGGGGCGCTCCGGGGCAAACACATTGCCGCCCATGCCGTTCATCAGCCCCCGGTCCCACGCCTCCGCCACGTAGGGGGCATACCAGCAGGCGTCGTCCACGTCGTCAAAGTGCGTCAGCGCCACATCGGGGGAGTGCAGCGCATGGATGGCCGCAATGTCTTGGCTGCGCAGCAGACCCAGCCGGAAGGCCTCGGCAATCGGGGTGAAGCTGCCGTCCTTGTAGGCGTAGAGCACGTTGGCCATGCCGAGATTCCCAAAGACAAAGCGATACCGGTCTATCACAATTTCATCTACCGCAGTGGCAAATGGCAGGTCCGCCTCATAGACCTCCACAATCTCATAGCCGTTGTGGTTGCCGAAATAGCCGTGTTGGGGGTCCAGATACAAGTCCTCGGGCTCCAGGGCGGCAATGTGGCCGTCGTCGGGCTTTTGCGCCTGCAGCCAGAGCAGATAGTCCCGGCGGATCGTCTGCTCCAGCGCCTCGTCCAGCACCGGGCGGGACGGAGCGGCCTCTTCGGCCCCCGCGGCGGGCAGACAGCCCAGCAGCAGCAGCGCCGCCAGGGCCAGTGAAAGAATGGATCTCAGATGTTTCATAGGGTTCTCCTTTCCATGGGCAACAGGGTTATTCGTCTTCTATATACACGCGGTAGGTCTGCCCGTAGGGCACCAGGTAGATGTGCAGGGTGTGCCCCAGCACGCTGTGGGTGCCGGAATATCCGTGCTCTGTGACCATTCCGGTCAGATCCAGTGTAACGGTGTTTCCGGTGCTGCGCTGCACCAGGGTAATCAGATCCCGGTCCCCCTCACGGTGATAGGTGCCCTCAAAGTCAGATTCCACCAGAGTGGGCTCATCGCCCCCGTTCTCCGTTTCAATTGGCGATGTGTCGGGCGGAGGATCCGTGCTGATGGGCTCCGGCGGGTCTGTCTCCTCCGGCCCGGGCGGATCTATCTCCTCCGGCGGGAGGGAGCCGGTCTCCACCGGGGGCGGATCGGTTTGCACAGGCTGGGGCGGGTTGGTGATGACCGGCTCTGTGGGCCGGGGCTCCGGCCCGCCGGGCCCAGGCATCTGCCCGGCCGTCCCGGATCCGTGGGGACGTGTTTCGTCGGAGGTGGAAGGCTGGGGGGCCTGGGCTGTCTCCGGCGTGTCTGTCCCGGACGGATCTGTGGGGACGGGGGCTGTTTCAGAGGGCTCCTGCCCGGGCTCTGTGGGCCGCAGGGGCACGGGGGACGTGCGTTCTGTTGCGGCGTCGGAGACCCCGGGCCAAGCCGGCTCCTGGACAGTGGAATCGTGTCGGTGCGCCAGGTACCGCAGGCCGCTTAAACTGATTACAGCGGCCAGTGCGGCCACCGCCACCGGCTTCCAAAGTCGGAATGGCGGGACGGGTTTTTGGGGCGCAGCCTCCGGCAGGGCCAGGAGTCTGGCTTTGAAGTCCTCGGTCATCTGAATATGGTCGTAGTATTCTTTGATTCTCCGCTGTTCATCCTTCAAGCCAGTCACCTCCCAACTGCCGTTTCAGTTGCTTTCTGGCCCGGTCCAATCGGGAGCGGACCGCAGTCTCGGACAGGCGCAGAATCTGCGCAATGTCCCGGACGGAGTATTCCTCGTAATAGTACAGATACACCACCTGGCTGTATTTGGGCGCCAGGGCGGCCAGGGCCCTGTCCACCTCCAGCCGCAGGTCAGTGTGCGCATCTGTGTGGGGCAGCGCCTGCAGCAGCTGCGCAGGGCGGCCCCTTTTGTACCAGGCACTTTTTAACAGGTCCCGGCAGGTGTTGGCGGTCACGGTCATCAGCCAGCGCTTCAGATCCTCCTCCGCATCACAGTTCGGCTCGGCCCGCAGATATTTGACAAATACCTCCTGTACCACGTCCTCCGCGTCCTCGCGGTTGTGACAGTAGCTGAAGGCCAGCCGGTAGAGCGTCGGGCCGAATCGCTCCACCGCCTGTTCAAAGCTGATATGCATTTTGCAGTCCCCCATGCGCTTCCTGTCTGTATAACGAGCCGGCGGGCGAAAATATCGCAAAAAGATTTGCCTGTTTGAATTATATCATACTTTTGAGGTGCTGAGAAGCCGCAAACCGGAAATTTCTCTCCGCTTCATCTCTTCGTGGGATTTTGCGGCCAAAGAAACTAGAATGAAAATCAGACAGATATCCCACAGCAACCTGCGAAAGAAGCGGAGGAACCTATCATGCAAAAAACGAAAACGAAAACCCTGCTGGAGTCCAACCGGGTGGTCTTTCTGCCGGTGACCAGCATTCGTCCCAACCCGTCCCAGCCCCGCAAGGTCTTTGACAAGCAGGCCATGCAGGAGCTGGCCGCCAGCGTGGCCCAATACGGGGTGCTCCAACCGGTGTCGGTGCGGCGTAAGGGCAGGCTTTACGAGCTTGTGGCAGGGGAGCGCCGTCTCCGGGCTGCCCGGATCGCCGGTCTGGAGGAGATCCCGGCCATTGTCATGGCCATGGACGAGGCCCAGTCCGGCATGGTCTCTCTGGTGGAGAACCTGCAGCGTAAGGACCTGGATTATATTGAGGAGGCCGAGGGCATCTCCCGGCTGATGCGTCTGTATGGTCTGTCCCAGGACCAGGCAGCCCGGCGCCTGGGCAAGAGCCAATCCGCCGTGGCCAACAAGCTGCGCCTGCTGCGCCACAGCCCCGCGGTGCTGGAGGCCCTGCGGACCGCCGGCCTGTCGGAGCGCCACGCCCGGGCCCTGCTCAAGCTGCCCGGGGAGCAGGACCGGCTGGCCATGGTGGAGACCATTGTCAAGCAGGATCTCACCGTGGCCAAAACCGAGGAGCTGATCGACCGCCAGCTGGCCCGCCGGGACCCGCCCCGCCAGGGGATGCGCAAATTTGTGATGCGGGATGTGCGCCTGTTTCTCAACAGCGTCAACCATCATCTGGAGACCATGAAAAACGCCGGCATTCCCGCCGCCTGCGGTCGGGAGGAAACAGAGACGGAGATTGTTCTGACAATTCGGCTGCCAAAGCGGGTGGGCGGCACGTTTTCCTCTTGCACTGAGGAAAAAAACGTGATACAATACTAAGAGATCGTATGCTCGCAAACGGAGCCCTTTTCGGGTCTCCGACCACGAACGAGACATATAAAGGAGTTCAGCTATGGATAAGCAGCATCTATTCCGGGGCGCAGCCACAGCGCTGGTCACCCCTATGACATCTGACAGCGTGGATTATGACCGCCTGGGCAAGCTGATTGACTGGCAGATTGCCCAGGGTGTCAGCGCGCTGGTGGTCTGTGCCACCACCGGCGAGGCCCCCACGCTCACCGATAACGAGCATTGCAAGGTCCTGGAGTTTGCCATCCGCCGCTCCGAGGGCAGGGTCCCCATCATTGCCGGCACAGGCTCCAACGACACCGGCCACGCTGTGATGATGACCCAATATGCCTGCACCATCGGCGCAAGCGGCGTGCTGTGCGTCACGCCCTATTACAACCGGCCCACCCAGACGGGCCTGATTGCCAGCTTCACCGCCATTGCAGAGGCCTCCACCGTCCCGGTGATCCTTTACAACGTGCCCTCCCGCACCGGCACCAACATTGAGCCTGAGACCTATGCCGCCCTGGCGGAGCATCCCCGCATCTGCGCCATCAAAGAGGCTGGCACCAATATCCGCAAGATCATGGAAACCTTCCGCCTGGTGGGGGACAAGCTGGATATCTACTCCGGCAACGACGACAATATCATTCCCATCCTGGCCCTGGGCGGCAAGGGTGTGATTTCCGTGCTGTCCAACATCATGCCCGCCAAGACCAGCGAGCTCTGCCGGCGGTTCTTTGCCGGCGACGTGGCCGGCGCCGCCGCCATGCAGCTGGAGCTGATGCCCCTGATCCGCGCCCTCTTCCGCCAGACCAATCCCATTCCCGTCAAGGCAGCCCTTGCCCGCATGGGTATGATTGAAGACCGTCTGCGTCTGCCCCTTACCCCCATGGAGGAGCCCTTCCGCTCCGAACTGTATGAGCAGATGGAGCGCTTTGGCCTTCTGGAAGGAGGTCCGGTATGAAGCTGATGATTCACGGCGCCTGCGGGCGCATGGGCCGGGTGCTTCAGCGGGTGGCAAAAGAAAAGCTCCCAGATGCCGATCTGATCCTGGTGGATGCCCTGGGCCCCGAGGGAGAGGTCTACCGTCTGCCCGAGGACTATCCTGGCAAGGCGGACTGCCTGATTGATTTTTCCCACCACAGCGCTACCCGCACCATCACCGACTACGCCGCCGCCACCCACACCCCCCTGGTGATTGCCACCACCGGCCAAACGCCCGAGGAGCTGGCCGCTATTGAGTCTGCAGCTCTGCAGGTGCCGGTGTTCTTTGCCAGCAACTTCTCCATGGGCATAGTAATGCTCAGCCACCTGGCCAAACAGGCTGCCAGGGCCTTCCCCGATGCCGACATCGAGATTGTGGAAATCCACCACAACCGCAAGCTGGACGTGCCCAGCGGCACCGCCCTCACCCTGGCCCAGGGCCTGCAGCAGGTCCGGCCGGAGAGCAAGCTCCTGGTGGGCCGGCACGAAAACGGCAAGCGGCAGCCCAGTGAAATCGGCATCCACAGCCTGCGCATGGGCAATGTGGTTGGCGTTCACGAAATTCATATTTGCACCGACACCCAAACCCTCACCCTGCGCCACGAGGCCCATGACCGCGCCCTTTTTGCCGAGGGCGCCGTGGCGGCTGCCCAGTGGCTCGTGGGGGTTGACGCCCGGCAGGGCCTGTTCAAAATGGAGGACCTTCTGCGGCAAATACTGTAGGCATAGGAGGAAACAACTTTGAAAACCCGAATCGGAATTCTCGGCTACGGCAACCTGGGCCGTGGGGTTGAGGCCGCCGTCCGCCAGTGCGAGGATATGGAGCTGGCTGCGGCCTTCACCCGCCGCGCCCCTGAATCTGTTTCTCTGCGCACACCCGGCATCCCGGTGCTTCCGGCCAGTGAGGCTCCTGCGTGGCAGGACCGGCTGGATGTACTGATTCTCTGCGGCGGCTCCGCCACCGATCTGCCTGTGCAGACTCCGAAATTTGCCGCGCTGTTCAATGTGGTGGACAGCTTCGATACCCACGCCAAAATCGCCGCCCACTTTGCCGCTGCGGACGAAGCCTCCCGCCGGGGCAATAAGATCAGCCTGATCTCCTGCGGCTGGGATCCCGGCATGTTCAGCCTGGCCCGGGCCTATGCCGCTGCCATCCTGCCCCAGGGCAAGGATGAGACCTTCTGGGGCCGTGGCGTCAGCCAGGGCCACTCTGACGCCATCCGCCGCATTGCGGGGGTGTTGGATGCCCGGCAGTACACTGTGCCCATCGCCCAGGCGGTGGAGGCTGTCCGCAGGGGAGAGGCCCCTGCTCTCACGCCCCGGGACAAGCATCTGCGGGAGTGCTATGTGGTCGCCGCCCCCGGCGCCGATCTGGAACGGATCGAGCGGGAAATCAAGACCATGCCCTACTATTTTGACGAGTATAACACCACTGTCACCTTTATCACCCAGGAACAGATGGACCGTGAGCATTCCGGCATGCCCCACGGCGGCAGCGTACTGCGCAGCGGCCGTACCGGCATGGAGCTGGAGCACCGCCACACCGTGGAGTACAGCCTTCAGCTGGAATCCAATCCGGAATTCACCGGCTCTGTCCTGGTGGCCTGTGCCCGTGCCGCCCACCGGCTGAACCGGGAGGGGCAGTGCGGCTGCCGTACCCTGCTGGACGTACCGCCTGCCTATCTCAGCCCCTGCTCAGGGGAGTATCTGCGCAGCCACCTGCTGTGATGAAGCGGGCGCTCTATGTGTTCTGGCAGCATACCTGGGGCGTTTTGCAGACGACCGTGGGCCTGGCGTTCTATCTGGTGTTTCTGCGCTGCCCCCACTTCCGCTACCAGGGGACAGTGGTCACCATCTGGCCCATCCGGCAGGGGAGTATGTCAATGGGGCGCTTTCTGTTTATGCATCCCAATTGGACTCCTGCGGACCAGCGCCTGCTGGCTCACGAGTATGGCCATACCATCCAGTCTCTGCTGTTGGGTCCCCTGTATCTGCCGTTGATCGGTCTGCCGTCGCTGCTTTGGGCCTCTGTGCCCTGGTTTGAAAGGTACCGGCGTACCCACCGGGTGGATTACTACGACCTTTACACCGAGCGCTGGGCCAATCACTGCGGTGCCCGGTATGCCAAGGCGCCCAAGGGCCTGCCTGCCGGCTTTTCCACAAAGAAGTAAAAAAGCGCCAAGGGCGCGGGTCAATTCAGCTTGACCCGCGCCCTTGGCTTTCCTGTGCCGATTCGGGCTGGCTTGCGGCGCTCTGCCGCTTCTTTTTTTCCCGGAGAGAGAGAAAGAAATCCCGCAACACCTGGGCGCATTCCTGCTCCATCACGCCCGTCACCAGCTCCGGCCTGTGGTTAAAGGGCAGGGAGAACAAATTTACCACCGACCCGCAGCACCCGTTTTTCGGGTCTGCCGTACCGCAGACCACCCGGGGGATTCTGGCGTTGATGATCGCCCCGGCACACATGGGGCAGGGCTCCAGGGTCACATACAGGCAGCATTGCCACAGCCGCCACCCGCCCAGGGTGCGGCACGCCTGGTCAATGGCCTCGATCTCTGCGTGGTACAGGGCGTTTTTTCCCAACTCCCGGCGGTTGCGTCCCTGTCCCACCACCCGGTCGCCCAGGGTGATTACACAGCCCACGGGCACCTCACCCTCCAGGGCGGCCTGTTTGGCCAGCTCCAGGGCCATGGTCATAAATACAGCATCGTCCATCCGCTTCACCTCTTTTTGATTGTACCCAAATCCGATCAAAAAAGCAAGGGAATAATTCTGCCCTGCCTGGAGATACTGACTGCAGACGGAAATTCGAAAATTTTCTAAAAATTTTTCCAAAAGGTCTTGCCAAGAAAAATGAATTGTAATATAATTAGATGAATTTTCGGGAAAAGAGTCCGAGCAGTTAAGGAAGTGCACTATGGCAACAGCAAAGAAACCGGATAAAACCATCGAAGAACTGGCCGCACCCATCACCGCCCTCATTGAAAAGGGCAAAAAAGAGGGCATGCTCCAGTCCAGCGAATTGAATAACGAGCTCTCCAAAATCCCTTGTACCGTTGAGCAGATCGAGCAGGTCTACGAGCTGCTCGAGGGCATGGGCATCCAGATTGCCGGCTCCGAGCTGGAGCTGGACGCCGACGGCCCTGTGGATTTGCCTGGGGGAGACGTTGAGGAAGAAATCATTGACCCTGTAGAGCTGGCCGCTGAGTATAACCTGGACGATCCTGTCCGGATGTATCTCAAGGAAATCGGCCAGGTTCCCCTTCTGTCTCCTGAGGAGGAGATGGAGCTGGCCCAGAGGATTTCCGACGGAGACTCTGCCGCCAAGAAAAAGCTCACCGAGGCCAATCTGCGCCTGGTGGTCTCCATCGCCAAGAAATACTCCGGCCGCGGTCTGCACATTCTGGATCTCATCCAGGAGGGCAATACCGGCCTGATCCGTGCGGTGGACAAGTTCGACTATACAAAGGGAAACAAATTCTCTACATATGCCACCTGGTGGATCCGGCAGGCCATCACCCGCGCCATTGCCGACCAGGCCCGTACCATCCGGGTACCGGTGCATATGGTAGAGGTAATCAACAAGGCTACCCGCTGCAACCGCAAGCTGGTGCAGGAGCTGGGGCGCGAGCCCACCCTGGAGGAGATTGCCGACGAGCTGGGTCTGCCCATCGAAAAGATTATTGAGGCAAACCGCACTGCCGCGGATACCCTCTCCCTGGACACTCCTGTGGGCGACGAAGAGGACACTACCATCGGCTCCTTTGTTGAGGATGACAACACCCCCGGGCCCGCGGAATCCACCTCCAACACCATGCTGGCCGAGGCTCTTGCAGAGATTCTCGGCACCCTGACCCAGCGGGAGGCCGACGTGCTGAAGATGCGCTTCGGCATGTTTGACGGCCGCACCCACACCCTTGAAGAGGTGGGCCAGATTTTCGGCGTCACCCGTGAGCGAATTCGCCAGATCGAAAACAAAGCCATCCGTAAGCTCCGCCATCCCAGCCGCGCCAAGAAAATTAAAGACTTCTACTGCTGAGGGGATCACTATGAAAAGACGGTTGCTCGCGCTGCTCCTGGCCCTGGCATTGGTGTTCAGCCTGTCGCCTTCGTCCTTTGCAAACGTCATTGAAGCTGCGCCAAAGCAGGAAATCCGGGTCATCGGCACCATCCGCCGGGTACAGGTAGAGGATCCCAACTACCCCAACGGCGTGCTGATGCTCTATCCGGACCAACCCCTGCAGGTACACTATGAGAGTCTCGCTGCCGGCAAGTGGGTCACCGAGACCATTGCCCGCTTCCAGGTCACAGTGGATTCCTCCTATGAGGGCAGGCGCGTGGCGCTGACCGGGCAGGTCATGGCGGCCCATACCGCCCACCACCACAGCCCCATCGTCCTGTACAACTGCAGCCTGGAGGCTCCGCCCTATCCCTTTACAGACGTGGATCAGACGGCGTATTACGTCGAGCCCCTGCAGTGGGCGGTGTACCGCAATATCACCAATGGCACCAGTCCCACTACCTTCAGCCCCAACCTTCCCTGCACCCGGGCGCAGCTGGTCACCTTTCTGTGGCGTATGCATGGGTGCCCCATGCCCTCTGCCCAGCTGAATCCCTTCCGGGATGTGTCACCCTCTGATTACTATTACAAGGCAGTGCTCTGGGCAGTGGAGAACGGGATCTCCAACGGCATCAGCTTTAACACCTTTGGCCCCGATCAGGTTTGTACCCGGGGGCAGATGATCACCTTCCTGTACCGTGACTCCGGCTGGAGCATGGATCCGGAGGTTCCGAATCCCTTCACCGACGTCAAGCCCGGGGACTACTCCTACGACGCGGTCCGCTGGGGCCTGACCTGGGGGATTACCAACGGCACCACTGCCACCACCTTCAGCCCCAACGCGCCCTGTACCCGGGCCCAGGCGGTGACCTTCCTCTTCCGTTTTTACCTGACCTGACAACTGTATACCAAAGCGCCCGGAGCCGTAGGGGCTCCGGGCGCTTTTTTGGGGGCGATTAAGCGTCGACCAGGATGTGCTTGATCATTCGCACGCAGGCTTCCATGTCCTCCACCGGAATATACTCATATCTGCCGTGGAAGTTTTCCCCACCGGTGCAAAGATTGGGGCAGGGCAGACCCTCAAAGCTCAGCCGGGCGCCGTCGGTGCCGCCCCGGATGGGTACGGCCACAGGGTCCATGCCAGCCTTGCGCATGGCGTCCATGGCCTTTTCTACCACAAACATACAGGGCTCAATTTTCTCCTTCATGTTGTAGTAGCTGTCCTTCAGCTGCACCTCTACAGTGCCCTCTCCGTAAATCTGGTTCAGATAGGCGGCGATGGTTTCAAACCGGGCCTTCTTGTCACGGAACTTTGCAAGGTCGTGATCCCGGATGATGTAGTGCATGGTGGTCTGCTCAATCCCGCCCTCAATCTGGGTCAGCATAGAGAAGCCCTCATAGCCCTCGGTGCACTCCGGCCGCTGGTGCAGGGGCAGCATCCCGTGGAATTCCATGGCCACCTGCATGGAGTTTACCAGCTTGTTCTTGGCGCTGCCGGGGTGAATGCTCACGCCGGTGACTGTTACCCGGGCGGAGGCGGCGTTAAAGTTTTCGTACTCAATCTCGCCCAGGGTGCCGCCGTCGGCGGTATAGGCGTAATCCGCCCCGAAGCCTTTCACGTCAAACAGATCCGCGCCCCGGCCAATTTCCTCATCCGGGGTGATGCCGATGGCGATCGGGGCGTGGGGGACACCCGCGTCAATCAGCTCCTCCACCGCGGTGAGAATCTCCGCTATGCCGGCCTTGTCGTCCGCACCCAGCAGCGTGGTGCCGTCGGTTACAATCAGGTGCTTGCCTACGCTGCGCTCCAGACGTTCAAAGTCCGCGGCCCGCATCACAATGCCCTGGGCCTCATTCAGTACAATATCTCCGCCCTGGTATTCCACAATCCGGGGCTTGACGTCTCTGCCGGAGCAATCCGGAGAGGTGTCCATGTGGGCAATCAGCCCTATGGTGGGGCAGTTGGGCTTGCCGGGTACCCACCCGTACACATAGCCGTTGGGGTCCATCCTGGCGTTTTCCACACCGATGGATTTCAAATCCTCCACAATGGCAGCGCCAAGTAACCGCTGCTTGTCCGTGGAGGGGCAGCTCTCGCTGCGCTCGTCAGACTGGGTGTCAAAGGAAACGTAGTGTAAAAAGCGATCAATCAGTTTCATGAAACCACTCCCTCAAAATTCATAGTCGATGCAGGCCCGCAGCTCCCGCAGGGGAGTCAAAAAGCTGCCAAAAGCCACATGGGTGGGGCATACGCTGTAGGCATTCAATGCGTCCACGCTGTCAAAATCCAGAATCAAGGAGAAATCATAGTTGCTCTCCGGCGTTCTGGGGTCGTTTTCTACCAGCCGAAAGGCCCGGATCTGGGGAATACTCCGCAGACTCTCTGCCCTGTCCCGGACAGCAGGCAGATCCTCCCGGTTCTTCAGCTTGAACATACAGATATGACGAATCATTCGCGCTCCTCCTAGTCTGGATTAGAATTGATATCCGTTTTCACGGAAGTACTCGATCATCTCGCCGGTCAGACTGATGCCGGAGTGGTCCTCAGGCAGCTCGCTTCGGTGGAACCACTGGGCCAGAGAGAGCTCATCCTCCTGCAGATTGACAGCGTCGCTGCCGTCCAACGCACAGAAGAAGCCCATCAGTAGAGAATCCGTGATGACCCAGGGCTGAGACTTGTAAAAGCGTAAGTGTTTCACTCGCAGCCCGGTCTCCTCCAGCACCTCCCGGTGAACGGTTTGCTCAATGGTCTCGCCGATCTCGTTAAATCCGGCCACCAGTGCATAGCGCTGAAAGGCTCTGCCCCGATATTTGGTTAACAACAGTCGGTCGCCGTCGCAAACCGCCACAATCACAGCAGGGCAGATTTTGGGGTATAAAGTGAGTCCGCAGCGGGGACATACCAGCGCTCGCTCGATTTTGCTGTCCTCCATCTCGGCGGCACACCGGCCGCAAAACCGATTCTGGGAATACCAGCGGTGCAGACTTTCTCCCACACAGCAGGCAAACGCAGTGGTTCCGGGCCCCATGTACCGGTAGTCTCTGCCGGAAACCCAGTGATACGACCGGAGGGAGTCGGATAACTCCAGTTCGGACCCGTCGCCGATCAAATAGGCCTTTTCATCGATGGAGAACCCATAACGAAGCTGCAGCGTATTCCGGGCAGAGGGGAGCCGGCCGATTACGGGAAGCTGCAGCATTCCGTTCTCGTGATCGGCCAGAACAGAACCACGGGCGTAAAGCAGGACGTAGTCCTCCGGCTGCGCCTCATGCACACAAAATGCGTTATGATATCGACCCAATCCAATGTCCTGCAGCATAGGCATCACCTCAAAAAGATTATATCATAACAGCCTGTGCCGGGTCAACCGGAAAACAGGAAAAGAGAGATGGTTCCATCACCAGAGGAAGTGATAAGGAAAATACACCTCATAATTGCGAGGAATTATTCACTTAAAAACTTTTTTCAGAAAAAACAAAAAAGTGCTTGACATTTTGGCCTTGCCGTGCTATTATATCGAAGCGCTCGCGAGAGGGCCCCACAAAAAGGGACTTGAGAGAGCGCGGATGTACCTTGAAAATTAAACAACGAG
>CAMOKD010000031.1:0-24893 GCA_946617435.1 uncultured Clostridia bacterium
GGGGGGACTGGGAGTCTCCGCCTATCGGGCCCGTCACGATGGCATTGCCCGCCGCCTGCAGCAGCTGGTGATGTTTGCCCTGCTGCCCCTGTTGCCTGCGGCCGCGCTGTACCGGTTTATATGGCGGCTGGAGCTGAGCGACAACGCCCTGGCCTTTACCGGGGTTGGACTGCTGCTGTCCGGGCTGGTGATTTTCTTTTCTGAGCGCTTTGCCAGAAACCGCCGATCTCAGGCGGAGATGGTGCTGCCGGACGCCCTGCTGATGGGCCTGGGGCAGACGCTGTCCATTTTCCCCGGCCTGTCCCGCTCCGGCGTTACCACCGGTATTGGGTTACTGCGCTGGCTGGACAGGCCCACGGCCCTCTCCTTTGCGGGGCTGATTGCCATCCCGGCATATTTCTGTGCGGGCATCCTGGAGCTTGTAGGGGCCCTTCAGGCCGGTACACCGGCCATATCCTGGTGGGTGGTTGTGGCTGCCATGGCAGTGGCAGCGGCTGTCTGCTGCGGCGCGTTGGAGCTGCTGACCCGCCTGCATGAGAAAAACCGCACCGGCCTGTTTGCCTACTGGTGCTGGGGCGCGGCGGCGTTTTCTTTGATTCTGCTGCTGCTTTCCGCTTGATTCAGATTCTGATTTAGGAGCATACATATGTCTGCAAAAAAGAGTACAACCGCCAAGGGCGGAGCGAAAAAAACAAAAACTGCCGCCAAGGCCAAAGCGCCGAAGCAGGAGTCCATTTTCTCCCATTTTAAGCTGGAGCTCTGGGGTGTGGGCTGCGGGCTGCTGTCACTGCTGATCATTCTCTCCAGCTTTGCCAAGCAGAGCGCTATGGCAAGGGTGTTCATGGGCCTGGTGGGGGAGGTCGGCCTGTATATTCTGCCTGTGGGGCTGATCCTCTGCGCCGTCGCCCTGCTGTTCCACGGGGGGCGGCCGGTGACCATGCGGGTGCTCTGCTCCATCAGTTTTGCGCTGCTGGGCTCTGCCATTGCCCACCTGGTGTTAAGCGCCGACAGCATCACCTGGGACGGAAAGCTTATCTCCACCCTGTTCCAGACAGGCATTGACGGGCAGTCCGGCGGCCTGCTGGGCGGCCTTGTGGCCATGCTGTTCAGCCTGCTGGGTGGCAAGGTGGTGGCCTGGGCCATCTGCTTGATTTTGCTGCTGGTTACAGCCCTGGCTTCGGTTAACCTGACCATTACCGGCCTGCTGCGGGCCATCAACAATCACCGGGAGGAGCTCAGACGGCAAAAGCCCAAGCAGGAGGAGTATCGTGAACCTGCCGAGGTGCTGGTGGAGCATGTGGTCCAGCGGCGCCAGGAGCGGGAAATCAGAAGAAGAGAGCGCAGCCGATTTGACTTTGACCTGCCGGTGGATGGGCCGGTGGATTCTACCGTCAAGCCCGCGAAAAAATCAGAGCCTGTATCCCAGCCTGAGCCCCCTGTGGCCGAGCCCCAGCAGCCGGAGGAGGTACCGGAGCCTGCCGGCTATGCCGGCCAGCAGATGGAGATCCGGGACCTGCCGGTCCAGCCTGAGCCAAAGCCCCAGCCCGCCGCCCATTCCAGGGTGGATATCCCCATTGACGAGCCTCCTCTGCCGGTGACAGACTATGTTCCGGCCCCCGACCAGATCCTCACAGATCTTCCCCTTTCCGACGGCAGACGTCCCGCGGTCCGGCCGGTGGCGGTGGAGTATACCGCGCCGGCTGTGGCCGAAGAAGCCGAGCCGGTGGAACAGACGGCCTGGCAGCCTGCGGCTGTGCCTGCTGCCGCGTCCGTGCCCGCTGCCGTGCAGCCTGTGCACAGGGCAGAGCCTGCCCCGGCGGAGGCGCTGCCGGAGCTGGAGGACGAGCCGAGGAAGGTAAAGCCCTCTGAGACCAGGCGTGCCGCCCGGGAGGTTGGCGCCCAGATTCTGGAGCAGCAGCTCCAGCCCCAGACGCAGACCTATGTGTATCCCGATATCTCCCTGCTCAGCGACAGCAGGGCGGGTGCGGTGGATGCCAGCGCAGAGATGCGGGAGAATACCCGCCGCCTGCAGGAAAAGCTCTCCTGCTTCAACGTAGAGGCGGAGATTGTCAACGTCACCCGGGGCCCCAGCGTGACCATGTATGAGCTGCAGCTGGCCCAGGGGGTCCGGCTCAGCCGGCTGACCGGCCTGGCAGACGATATTGCCCTGGAGCTGGGCGCCTCCGGCGTCCGGATTTCCGCCATTCCGGATAAGAACTCCATGGTGGGCATTGAGGTGCCCAACAAGACGGTCAGCCCCGTCCATATCCGTGAGGTGATTGGCTCCAGCGCTTTCAGCCAGGCCAAGTCCAAGGTGTCCTTTGCCGTGGGCAAGGATATCGGCGGCAACGCCATTGTGGGAGATATCGCCAAGATGCCCCACATTCTGATTGCCGGTACCACCGGCTCCGGCAAATCGGTGTGCATGAACAGCCTGATTATCTCGCTGCTGTACAAATCCAGCCCCGAGGATGTCAAGCTGATCATGGTAGACCCGAAGATGGTGGAGCTGGGCATTTATAACGGCATTCCCCATCTGCTGATCCCTGTGGTGACCGACCCCAAGAAGGCCGCCGGCGCCCTGCAGTGGGGCGTGACGGAGATGATGCGCCGCTACCGCATGATGTCTGAGGCCGGGGTGCGGGAAATCGAATCCTACAACAAGCTGGCCAAGCAGAATCCGGATCTGAAGCACATGGAGAAGATCATCGTCATCATCGATGAGCTGGCGGATCTGATGATGGTTGCCGGCAAAGAGGTGGAAGAGTCCATCTGCCGCATTGCCCAGATGGGCCGTGCCGCCGGCGTGCACCTGGTCATTGCAACCCAGCGTCCCTCGGCGGACGTGATTACCGGCCTGATGAAGGCCAACATCCCCTCCCGCATTGCTTTTGCAGTGGCCTCCGCCATGGAATCCCGCATCATTCTGGATACCATGGGCGCGGAAAAGCTGATCGGTAAGGGCGATATGCTGTACGCCCCCCTGGGCAAGGGCAAGAAGCGTGTGCAGGGCTGCCTGATTTCCGACGAGGAGATCCAGCGTGTGACAGACTTCATCAAGGCCCAGGGCGCCGCAGAATACTCTGACGACATCCAGCAGCAGATCGACATCCGGGCCGCCCAGTCCGGCAAGGGCGGCAAGGACAGCGCCTCTGCAGCGCCTGCCCCTGAAAACGAGACCGAGGGCGGGGACGAGCTGCTGCCTGCGGCGGTGGAAGTCATCCTGGAAACCGGCCAGGCCTCGGTCTCCATGCTGCAAAGACGGCTGAAGCTGGGCTACGCCAGAGCTGCCCGGATTGTGGATGAGATGGAGGAGCGTGGCATCGTAGGCCCCTTTGAGGGCTCCAAGCCCCGGCAGCTGCTGGTCACCAAGGAGCAGTGGGACGCCATGCAAAACCAGGCCGGCGCCCCGGCGGCCTATCCTGCAGACAATGAACCGGTAGAGGATCTGATTGACTGAGATTTGTCAGATTCACTCTTTACATTTTCAAACAGATATGATATCCTATCCCTGCGCTGCATCCGACATAAGGGCGGAGCAGCAGCAAGGAGGATATAAAATGAATCAAAACAAATCCAAGTTCGGAGCACGCCAACTGACCTTAGCGGCGATGCTCACCGCCATTGTAGTTGTTCTGCAAATGCTTGGCGCCTTCATCAAGTTCGGACCGTTCTCCATCTCGTTGGTGCTGGTGCCCATTGTCATCGGCGCGGCGCTGCTGGGCCCCATGGTGGGGGCGTGGCTGGGTCTGGTGTTTGCCGGTATGGTGTTTGCCACCGGAGATGCCAACGCGTTTTTGACGATCAATGTAACGGGCACCATTCTCACTGTGGTGGTGAAGGGTGTGCTTGCAGGTCTGTGCGCCGGCTTCGTGTACAGCAAAACCGCAAAAACCAACATTTACCTGGCCGTGATTCTGGCGGCAATCACCGCACCGGTGGTGAATACCGGCATTTTCCTGATCGGCTGCCGTCTGTTTTTCTGGCCTACCATCCAGGAGTGGGGCGCCGGGCTCGGGTTCAAGTCCGCGGCCAGCTACGCCTTCCTTGGCCTGGCAGGGGGCAACTTCCTGTTTGAGCTGCTCACCAATGTGGTCCTGGCGCCGGTGATTGTCCGGCTGATCACGCTGGCCCGGGGCAAGTTCGCCAAATAATCCAATATCAGAAAATGCAGCGTAAAAAACGCTGCATTTTTTTGAAATATAATTTGACGAACTATTGCGATTGGTGTATAATACATGGGATTTTAATTCAGGAGGAGAAACTATGAAAAAGAGTATTATTACTCTGGTGATCGTCGTGCTTGTGATCGCCTGCCTGGTTTACGCCTGCTTCTTCGGCCTGGGCAGCCTGCTGCAGCCCACCAAGGACGGCGTGGTGCTGGGCCTGGATCTGGTCGGAGGCTCCGAGATCACCTATGAGGCAGTGATTCCTGCCGGCACCGATGCGCAGACCCTTGCCGAGGGCATGGATGCGGCAAAAACCATGCTCCAGCAGCGTCTGGACAGCCTGGGCTACACCGAGGCCTCTGCGTACCTTTCCGGCGAAAACCGGATTGTAGTAGACATCCCCGCGGTGGACGACCCCGAGCAGGCCGTGCAGCAGCTGGGCACCACTGCGGTGGTGAACTTTGTGGACGCAGACGGCACCGTCTGGCTCACCGGCGCAGACATTGCCAATGCCGCCTACGAGTACAGCCCCGTAGACAGCACCGGCCTTTCCACCAACCACGTCCGGCTGGATCTGACCGAAGAGGGCCGCACCAAGCTGTATAACGCCTCTGTCTCGGTTCTGGGCAGAACCGACGGGCAGAACTTCCTGGCCATTGAGATGGACGGCGAGACCATTTCCGCCCCCTCGGTTTCCAGCGCTCTGAACGAGAGCAGCGTCATCATTAGCCTGGGCTCCAACCAGACTGCGGAGTACGCCAAGTATCTGGCGGACATCATCTCCGCGGGCTCCCTGCCCTTCAATCTGACCACCGCCAAGGTGCAGACCATCGGCGCGTCCCTGGGCGAGAAGAGCCTTTCTACCAGCCTGCTGGCCGGACTGATCGGCCTGATCCTGGTAATGCTGTTCATGATTGCGGTTTACCGGTTTATGGGCTTTGTGTCCTGCATCGCGCTGGTTACCTACACCGCCCTGTTCGGCGTGGCCATTTCCGCCTTCCACATCAATCTGAGCCTGCCCGGCATCGCCGGCATCATTTTGACCATCGGCATGGCGGTGGATGCCAACGTCATTATCTTTGAGCGTGTGAAGGAAGAGCTCCATCACGGCAAGACCCTGCGCTATGCGGTGGATTCCGGCTACAAGCGTGCCTTCTGGGCCATCTTTGATGCCAACATCACCACCATGATTGCCGCCGGCGTGCTGCTGTGGCAAGGGACCGGCACCATTCTGGGCTTTGCCACCACGCTGCTCATCGGCGTTGTGCTGTCCATGATTGTGATGCTGATTCTCACCCGGCTGCTGCTCAAAACCGCGGTTGGTCTGAAGATTACCAACCCCAAGCTGTATTGCGCGTAGGGAAGGAGGCTGCAACATGATTGATCGTTTCAGAAAATTCAGCTTTACCGGCCACTTCAAGCTCTTCGGCATCATCTCTCTGGTGCTGATCAGCGTGGGCCTTGTGAGCCTGATCCTGACGCTGTGCGGCGTGCAGGGCCTGTTCAACTTTGACATCGACTTTATCGGCGGCACCTCCATGCAGTTTGATTTGCACACCGCGGTGGACCGGGCACAGACCGACCGTGTGGCGGGTATTTTCCAGGATGCCACCGGCATTGCGCCCTCCTCAGTCATTACCAGCGGCAGCACCAGCGTCACAGTGAAAAGCCTGGAGCTGGATGACCAGCAGAGAATTGACGCCGTGGCCGCCATCTCTGATGCTTATCAGCTGCAGGAGGACGACTACCAGGTGGACTATGTCTCCGCCTCAGTGGGCAAGGACCTGACCAGAGCGGCCTTCGTGGCCTCTGCGGTGGCTGCCCTGCTGATTCTGGTGTACATTGCCTTCCGGTTTGAGTTCCGCTCTGGCGTGGCTGCGGTGCTGGCCCTGCTCCATGACCTGCTGGTGATGCTCAGCATGTACGTCATCTTCCGGATTCCGCTGAATATCAACTTTATTGCGGCGGCCCTGACCATCCTGGGCTACTCCATCAATGCCACCATCGTGGTCTTTGACCGGATCCGTGAAAACCGCAAGCTGATGCAGACCGGCAATTTCGGCGTGATTGTGGACACCAGCATCTGGGACACCATGACCCGCTCCATTAACACCACCATCACCACGCTGATCGTCATGGTCATGCTGCTGATTCTGGGTGTCAGCTCCATCCGGAACTTTGCCCTGCCGCTGTGCATCGGCATCATTTGCGGCTGCTACAGCTCTGTGTGCATCTCCGGTCCCTTGTGGAACGTGATGAACAAGGGCAGAGTGCACAAAAAGTAAATCTCCCGCCCCGGCCCCGCCGGGGAAAGCGCTAAGCCTGCCGCCTTCATGGGGCGGCCGGGACAAAGACCCGCAGACAGTCTGTAAAAGACTGGCCTGCGGGCCTTTTTTGCGTATTCCCCGGTATGACCGGGCAACTCCGGACATGGACGCTGCGGCGCAGGCATATGGGCGGACGAGCCGGCATAGACTGAATCGGGTGATGCGTATGGAGCAAGCAGTGATAGAAGCCATCCAAATCTTTCCGCAGGAGCTGCGCGGAGTGATTGAGGCCTGGGCAGAGCAGAACACGGACAGAATTACCGAGATCCGCCTGAGAATCCACCGGCCGGTGTGTCTCTGCCTGGAGCAGCGGGATCAGCCGCTCACGCCCGCAGACGGCGTGGTGGTAGACCGCGAACTGTTAGACGGGGTACTCCGCTGCGCCACGGGGGCTGCGGCCTACGCGGTGCAGCAGCAGCTGATCCAGGGCTTTTTACCCCTGCGGGGAGGACACCGCCTGGGCATCTGCGGCAGGGCGGTGCTTGAAAACGGTGCAATGGAGGGCTTGGGACAGTTCAGTTCTGTGAATCTGCGGATTGCCAGGCAGGTGCCCGGCTGTGCCAATCTGGCACTCAGCGCCCTGTGGCAGAGCCCGCACTCCACACTGGTGGCCGGTCCCCCCGGCAGCGGCAAAACCACCGTACTGCGGGATCTGATCCGCCAGCTCTCCGACCGGATGGGGCAGCGGATCGGGGTGGTGGATGAGCGGGATGAGCTGGCAGCCTGTGTGGAGGGCGTGCCCCAGTTTGACCTGGGCAGAAGGACGGACGTCCTGTCCCAGTGCAGGAAAGCCCAAGGAATCTACATGCTGCTGCGGGCCATGGGCCCCCAGTGGATTGCGGTGGACGAGATATCCACACCCGAGGATGCGGACACCATCATCCGCGCCTCCTACAGCGGCGTGCGGCTGCTGGCCACAGCCCATATCTGGCAGCGGGAGGACCTGGAGCGCAGGCCGCTGTATCGGACGCTGATGGAGGCCGGGGTGTTTCGGAATCTGATTTTGCTGGAACCGGGCCACCGACTGCGATGCGAAAGGATTGGTACATGAATATCATCAAAATCATCGGCGCTGCGGCGATAGTGGGGGCGTCCTCCTGGACCGGCTTTTCAGCCGCTCTGTGGGTGAGAAGACGGGCCGGACAGCTGGAGCAGCTGAAGCTGTCGCTGGAGCTGATGCGCTGCGAGATCAGCTATAACCACACGCCCCTGGCAAAGCTTTGCGGCATTCTGGCCGGCAGCACCAAGGGGGAGGTCCGCAGCCTGTACCGGCTGCTGGCGACCCAGCTGGAGGCGCCGGATGCCATCCCGAAGCAGGCGGTGGAAAAGGCCGCGGCGGAGCTGCGGGGCCTGGCCCTGCCCCAGAGGAGCTATGACAGGCTTTGCGCTTTGATTGACGGGTTTGGGCTGTACAACACTGCCGGCCAGCTGCGGCAGATTGATCTGGCTGTCCGGACGGTAGAGACGGAGCTGGAGGAGCTGAATGCCCAAAAGGCGAACCGCTGCAGAAGCTATGAAATTTTGGGCACCTGTACCGGCCTTGCCCTGATGATTCTGGTGGTCTGATGGAGATTGATCTGATCTTTAAAATCGCCGCGGTGGGGATTATCATTTCCATTTTGAACCAGGTGCTGGTTCGCACCGGCAGGGAGGAGCAGGCCACCATGACCACCCTGGCGGGGCTTGTGGTGGTGCTGATGATTGTGGTGCAGCGGATTGCGGAGCTGTTCGGCCTGGTGAAGGAGTTGTTCCATTTTTAATGGAGGATTGGATTCGGATTTTCGGCTTGCTGCTGACGGCCGGAATTCTCTGTCTGCTGCTGCGTCGAACCGGCCCGGAGTTTGGCACAGCCGCAGCGGTGGCCGGCTGCCTTGCGGGGACGCTGCTGCTTCTCAAGCTCTGCAGCCCGCTGCTGGAGTTTGTGCGTGCCCTGTCAGCGCAGACGGGGATAGACCGGCGGTTTCTTGCGCCGGTGCTGAAATCCGTGGGGATCGGGGCACTGACCCAGTTTACCGCGGCCTTTTGTGAGGACTGCGGCCAGGCGACCCTGGCAAAGGTGGCCGTGACAGGCGGCACGGTGCTGGTGCTCTGCGTCTGTCTGCCGCTGTTTCAGGCGGTGCTGTCACTCACCGCAGCGCTGTCGGGAGGTTGATATGAAACGGCTGCTTGCGTTTGGGGCCGCGCTGCTGCTGCTCTGGCTGTGCCTGAACCAGGCCCAGGCGTCTGAGCTGGAGCAGGCCCTGCTGGGCGGGACGGATCCCTCCGCCGGGCTGGACGAAGAGGTGCTGGACCGGCTGGGGGAGTATCAGCCCGACAGCGTGCCCGGAATTGCCCAGGGGCTGAGGGAAATCTGGAATCTGCTTTTGGAGCATCTGCTGCCCACGGTCCGGGACGGCACTGCGGCAGTGTGTCTTTGCCTGTGTACCCTGCTGCTATGCGGGATCGCGGCGGACCTCCCCCACAGCGGCCAGGCGGTGCACCTGGCGGGATGCCTGGGGCTCAGCGCGGTATGCGCGGGGAATCTGCACACATTGATGGGCTTGGGCGCCCAGACGGTGACCGGCCTGCACGACTATGTGCTGCTGCTTCTGCCCACGCTGACGTCTCTCATGGTGACATCCGGGGCGGCGGCCGCCGGCGCCGGAATCTACACGGCGGGCGTGTTCTTTTTGGAGCTGCTGATGACGCTGATGCTGCGGGTTCTGGTTCCCCTGGTGTATCTGTTTGCCGCCATGGGAATTTGCGGCGCCGCCCTGGGCGTGCAACGGCTGGACCCGATATGCGACTTGCTGCAGTGGCTGTGCAGCTGGAGTCTGAAGCTGATCTTATATGTGTTTACCGGCTATTTGATGTTCAGCGGGGTGCTTGCGGCCTCTACAGATGCGGCAAAGCTGCGGGCGGCGAGAATTGCCATGTCCGGTGCGGTGCCCATGGTGGGGGGCATCCTGTCTGATGCCTCAGACACCCTGCTCACCGCGGCGGGGATCCTCCGGGCCAGTCTGGGTACCTATGGAATGCTGGCGGTGCTTGGGCTGTGCGCGGTGCCGTTTTTGCGCATAGGGGTGCAGTATCTGCTGCTCCGGCTTACCGCAGGGCTTGGGGGTGTGCTGGGCAGCGGCCGGTTAGTGGGGCTGCTCCATAGGTTTGTCCAGTCCATGGGGATGCTTTTGGCCATGACAGGGGCGTACTGTGTGATGTGCCTGTTTGCGCTGGTATTTACAATCAAGGCGGTGGGTCTGTGAGCTGGCTTAGAACCTATCTGTTCCAACTGGTGTCTGTGTGCATGCTCTGCGCAGTGGCGGAGGCCCTGGTAACCCAGCCGGCAATGCGCCGTTTGCTGCGATTGGGCGGGGGATGTCTAATCATCCTGGTACTGCTGCACCCACTGCTCAGCGTAGATTATCAGGACGTCCGGCGAGCTCTGGAGGCCTTTGATCTGCCGAGGGTGCAGACACAGCAGGCAACGGCGGATAACCGGACGCTTTTGGCCGGGCTTGTGCAGGAGCAGACGGAAGCTGCGATCATCGACAGAGCGGAGCAGCTGGGTCTTGCGCTGGAGGTACAGGTGGAGGTGCAGTGGGAGGATACGGTCTGCTCACCGGTACCCTGGGCGGTGACCCTGTGCGGCAGGGCGGACCGGGATCTGCAAGGGCAGCTGCAGGCCTTTTTGGAGCAGGAGCTCGGCATCCCGCCCCAGCGGCAGAAATGGGTGGTGCAATGACGGGAACAAAGGACATCGGCAAAAAACTCGCCGGGCTGGCATCGCGGTATCGGTATCCGCTGCTGGTGCTTCTGCTGGGACTGGGGCTGGTGCTGCTGCCCACGGGAGGCAAGCAGACGGAGCCTGCCCCACAGCAGACTGCTGTGCAGACTGTGCAGCCGGAGGAGCTGACTGACGCGGAATACTGCAGGCAGACAGAACGCGCCTTGGAAAAAATTCTGTCGTCCATTGACGGCGCCGGGGAGGTGAAGGTGATGCTGACCTTGCGGTCCGGCAGCGCAACACAGTACCAGTCTGACTATGCCACCTCCAGCCAGACAGGCAGCGACGGCAGCACCGGCAGCACCACCGAACAAAAGACAGTGCTGCTCACCAGATCCGGCGCATATGATGAAGCAGCCGTGGTGAAAACAGAGCTTCCCAGCTTTCAGGGGGCGCTGGTGGTCAGCCAGGGCGGAGGGGAGGCGTCGGTGCGCTTTGCGCTGGTCAATGCAGTTTCGGTGCTGCTAGGCCTGGGAGCGGATAAAATCACAGTCGTTAAAATGAAATGATGGGGGTAATGAAATGAAAACTTGGAAGCGGGATGCGGTTGTGGCGGCAGTGCTGCTGTTTGTCTGCGGGGGCATCTATCTCAACTGGCGCTACGAGAGCGGCAAGGCTGCAGACCTGGTGCAGACGCTGAACCAGGAAAAGCTGATGGATGACGCCGCCCTGGTGCTGGCCGATCAAGACACAGACCTGGAGGAGGTTGCCGCAGGGGATCTGACCCAGGGCAGCACCGAGGACTATTTTGCCAGGATGCGCCTTTCCAGACAGGAGAGCCGTGACAGCGCGGTGGAGCTGCTGCAGGAGACCATCTCCTATGCCGGCCAGGAGGAGGACGTATCCGCGTCCTCGGAAAAGCTGGACGCCATTGTCTCCATGGCGCTGTCGGAGGCTCAGATTGAGAGTCTGATCATTGCCAAGGGGTACACAGACTGCGTGGCCTATATGACAGACGACAGCATCTCTGTGGCGGTGGCAGCCCCGGAGGGCGGCCTGACAGAGAGCGACGTGGCCCTGCTGTCGGACTTGATTACAGACCAATCGGATTATACCATTCAACAAATTCGGATAATTGAAGTAAAATAAGAAAAAGCAGTTGTTTTTTTCTTTTTTTGTGATACAATAGCAGAAAGTATTTTTGAACGTACCAAGGAGGCATTCACCATGAGTGAAAGTAAAGAATATCTCTCCACGAATTTAGAGCACGGTACCGTGCATATCAATGAGGACGTGATTACCACCATTGCCCTTACTGCCATCAAGGACGTGGAGGGCGTTGTGGGCATGAGCGGCAACCTGGGCGAGGACCTGGCCGGCATGCTGGGCATGAAGAACTCCGGCAAGGGGCTCCGGGTAGAGCTGGGAGAGGACTATGTGGACGTGGACTGCAGCCTGACCGTGCTGTACGGCCACTCTGTGGTTGAGATTGCGAAGAACGTGCAGAACGGTGTATCCGGCGCCATCGAATCCATGACCGGCATGAAGGTGCGCTGCGTGAATGTCAACGTCAGCAGCATTGCCATGAGCAAATAACAGGAGTGTTTCATGACCAGATCTAACGCCAGAGAAATAGCGGTACACCTGATTTACGCGGTTCGCTGCAGCGAGCAGCCTGTCCAGGAGGTGCTGGAAAGCCGCTTTGAACAGGAGTATTACGCCCTGCTCTCCCAGGAGAACGAAATCTACACCGAAAAGCCCAGCCGCAAGCAGAGAGCCTATATCGAGTCTGCGGTAAAGGGCGTGTTTGACCACCTGGAGGAGCTGGACGGCGAGATTGCCGCAAAGTCCATCGGCTGGAATCTCAACCGGATCTCCCGCCTGGCCAGGGCGATCATGGAGCTTGCCATGTATGAGATCCTCTACGTTGAGGACGTGCCCACAAACGTTGCCGTGCATGAGGCAGTTCAGCTGGCCAAAAAGTACGAATCCGATGAGACGGTGCGCTTTGTAAACGGTGTGCTGGGCGCTTTTGCGCGGCAGACCTCCGGTCGGACGGAGCCGAAGGCATGAGCGTCATCGCCTTTGATACCAGCAACTACACCACCTCCTGCGCATGGTTTGACGGCGACGCCGGCGAAAACCATTCGCGGCTTTTGGACGTGAAACCGGGAGAGCTGGGCCTTCGCCAGTCGGAGGCCCTGTTTTTCCATGTAAAGCGCCTGCCGGAGCTCTCCGACAGGCTCTTTGCGCGGATAGACCCGCACACGATTACTGCGGTGGGGGTTTCCACCAGACCACGGGCGGTGGAGGGCTCATATATGCCCTGCTTCCTGGCCGGGGAGAGCCAGGCGCGGGTGCTGGCTGCGGCACTGCACGTGCCCGTGTATTCCTTCTCTCATCAGCAGGGCCATATTGCGGCGGTGCTGTGGTCTGCCGGCAGGATGGATCTGATGGATCGGCCGTTTCTGGCCTGGCATCTGTCCGGCGGAACCACTGAGCTGCTCAGTGTGTCGCCCGATCCTGATGGCTTCCGCTGTGACAAGATCGGCGGCACCACTGACATCTCCGCCGGCCAGCTGATTGACCGGATCGGAGTGCGGCTTTCACTGCCGTTTCCCGCAGGGCGGCATTTGGACCTGCTTGCGGGGCAGAGCAGCGTGAAGGACCGGTTTGCAGTCAAGGTAAACGACTGCGCCTTTTCCCTCTCCGGTATGGAGAATAAGGCTGCCCGGTATGCTGCGGAGCATACCCCTGCGGATACAGCCCGCTTTGTGCTGCAGACGGTGTCTCTGGCGGTCTGCCGGGCCACGGCCCAGGCGCTGGAGCGCTTCCCGGGGCGGGCAGTGGTGTTTACCGGCGGCGTGGCCTCCAACTCCATCCTGCGCAGCCGGATGGGGGAGTGGGACGCAGTTTTTGGCGAAGCAAAATATTCCACCGACAACGCAATGGGAATTGCGGTGTTAACCCACCGGAAGGGAGGCGCCCATGGAGCAGCAAATTGTTTCGGTCACCCAGCTGAACCAGTATCTGAAGAATAAGCTGGAGGCAGATCCCCTGCTGCTGTCTGTGGGCGTGCAGGGTGAGCTCAGCAACTATAAGGTGTATCCCTCCGGGCACCATTATTTCACCCTGAAGGACAGCGAGGCCTCGCTCAAGTGCGTGATGTTTCGGGGCAGTGCGACAGCCCTGCGCTTTCGCCCGGAAAACGGCATGTCCGTCTATGCCTTCGGCCGCATCTCCGTCTATCCCAGAGATGGGGCCTATCAGCTCTACTGCACAAGGCTCAGCCCTGGGGGGATGGGAGATCTGCACCTGGCCTTTGAGCAGCTGAAGCAGAAGCTGGACGCCGAAGGACTCTTTGCTGCCGCCCACAAAAAGCCCATCCCGGTCTTTCCCCATACCATTGCCGTCATCACCTCCTCGGCAGGGGCGGCGGTACATGATATGCTGCGGATTTTAAACCGGAGATACCCCTTAAGCAAGGTCAAGCTGCTTCCGGTGCGGGTACAGGGGGCAGAAGCGCCTCCGGAAATCGTGGGGGCAATCCGCTATGCAAACCGCCACCGGCTTGCCGACGTGCTGATTGTAGGCAGGGGCGGCGGCTCCATTGAGGATCTCTGGGCCTTTAACGACGAGCGGGTCGCCCGGGCGATATACGCCTCTGAAATCCCTGTGATTTCCGCTGTGGGCCACGAGCCGGACGTTACCATATCCGATTACGTGGCGGATTTGCGGGCGGCAACCCCGTCCAACGCCGCGGAGCTGGCCGCGCCGGACCAGATGAAATTGCGGGAGCGGCTGAACCATGCCGCCCTGGCAATGCAGAAGGCCGTGCAGCATCAGATTGCGCTGGATCGGCAGCGAGTGCAGCGCAACGCCGCCTCCCGGGTGCTGCAGAACCCTGTAAACTATGTGCAGGATAAGCGCCTGCGTCTGGATGCCGCGCACCAGCGGCTTTTGCAGCTGGCCACCGTGCTGCTGGCAGGCAAGCGGCAGCAGTTTGTACAGCTCACCGCCGCCCTGGAGGCTATGAGTCCTCTGGCGGTTCTGGCCAGGGGTTACAGCATGGCGTTCACTGAGGACAAACAGATTCTGCGCACGGTGGACCAGGTTCGGCCCGGCGATCGGTTCAGGCTGATCACCGGGAAGGGCAGCCTGGACGCCACGGTGGATCAGATCAAGGAGGATGCAACATGAACCAGAAATCCAAGAGCTTTGAGGCGGGCCTGAACCGCCTGGACGAGATTGTGCGGCAACTGGAGCGGGGAGACGTGCCCCTGGAGCAGGCGCTGGAGCTCTTCCGCGAGGGAACCGGCCTGGTAGGGGACTGCACCCGGATGCTGGACGCCGCGGAGCTGGAGGTTGTCAAGCTGAGCAAGGGCGCCGACGGTATGCCCAGAGAGGAGGCCTTTGCCCATGAGCCGGCTGAATGACCGCTTGAACCAGACCGCAGCCTGGGTGGAGGAAGCCCTGAAGAAGCTGTACGCCGATCACGGCGAACCCCAGCAGACTCTCTATGACGCGATGTCCTACAGCCTGCTGGCAGGCGGCAAGCGTCTGCGGCCGTTTTTGGCCCGGGAATTCTGTGCCGCATGCGGGGCAGACCCTTCTGTTGCCAACCCGGCGGCGCTGTCCATTGAGATGATTCACACCTACAGCCTGATTCACGACGACCTGCCCTGTATGGATAACGACGACTATCGCCGCGGCAAGCTGACCAACCACAAGGTCTTTGGCGAGGCCATGGCGGTGCTGGCGGCAGACGGGCTGCAGACAGACGCCTTTCGGGTGCTGGCACAGTCGGATTTGCCGGCTGAAACTGTGGTGCAGTGCGTTTCACTGCTGTCCTGCAGCGCAGGCCCCTGGGGCATGGTAGGCGGCCAGGTGCTGGATATGGAGTCTGAAACCAGGGCCTGTACGGACCGTGAGGTTCTGGATATCCAAACCAGAAAAACCGGCGGCCTGTTCCGGGCGGCCTGCGGCATGGGGGTACTGTGCGGCGGGGGCAGCCCGGCGCAGCTGCAGGCGGCCCTGCAATACGCCGACGCCCTGGGCCTGGCGTTCCAGATCCGGGATGATATCCTGGACGTCTGTGGTGACGCGGCAAAGCTGGGCAAGGCCGTGGGCGTAGATGCAAATAAAAATACATTTGTCCGTCTGTACGGAATTGACAGATGTGAGCAGCTGATAAAACAGAAAACAGAAGAGGCAATTTCCGCACTTTCTGATTTCGAGTCGCCTGAACTACTGCAGGATTTAGCGCTTGCTTTGTCAAATCGGGACCGATAATGCAAATTAAATTTGAATTTTATTATAAAAAACTTGTATATAAGTGTATATTGTGCTATAATAAAAACGGTGGTGCTGTATCCTAGTCAGAACCATCGGTTACCAGGAAGGGCCTAAAAATCCTTTGAAGGGCATATCGGTGAAGTCCCTGGTGCTTGCTTGTTTCGCCCAGATTCGGGTGGGTGCTGGGGGTTAAGGTTTTCGGGCGGCCTTCAATGGCATGAAGGTAACGACCCGGTTACCGTGGAGACCTGCTTTTCGTGCGGCCGCCGCACATCCCGTGGACAAGGACGGCGTACGGCGCAGGAGATGAACCTGCATTGCGGTGCAGATAGTGTGCTGTGTGCAGCGTAGCCTGCCTTGAGTGAATGCGATTGGGGAAAGAGGAGTTATGCGCACTTACCTGTGGCCACAGGAAAAGACGATATTCTCTGGAAACCGTATTTGCAAAAGAGGCTAAGAACCGATGTTTTCTGGTGTGGAAATCACCTAGGCAGTCGTAACTGAATAGGCAGAGGATTACAGTGCGGTCTGAGTGGCAATCGGGTATTGCGCACAGGCGACGGCGCAGCGCAGGAATGAAAAGGGAACTGCCCCTTCGGCAACGGGGGGTTTCCTGCGGGGAAAGCCAACCCGACCTAAGCCGCAAGATTTACTCTGCTTATTACCACCTTTTTTTGCACAGATCGGAGGGTTTCCGTGAAGGCAAAAGATCAGTCTTCCGTAAAACGCGAGAAACACAGCAGCAGCAAATCGAGCCGGCACATCCGCTGGCTGGTCACGCTGTTTGTGCTCTCTATGGCCATTTCTGCCAGTTTTTCCTTCCTGTCGCAAAAGCTGCTGGGCTCCTTGCCGCTGGTGGGTGCCTTTCTTGTGCTGCTTGTGATTATTGCAATCGGCATTGTGTTTGACCTGTTAGGCATTGCCGTCACAGCGGCGGATGAAAAGCCGTTTCATTCCATGGCTGCCAGGAAGGTACGCGGCGCGGCAGAGGCCATCAGACTGCTGCGCAACGCAGACAGGGTATCCTCTGTCTGCAACGACGTGGTGGGGGATATCTGCGGCATTATCTCCGGCGCTGCCGCGGCGGTCATTGCCATTGAGGCCATGACCCATTTTCAAACTGCAAACAAAACCCTGCTGCAGCTGCTGCTGTCCGCTTTGGTGGCAGCGCTCACCATCTGCGGCAAGGCGTTTTGCAAGCCCATTGCGCTGGAAAACAGCACTGTGATTGTGCATGGGGCCGCGAAGGTGATCTTCTGGTTTCGCCACCCTTTTTCACGAAAGAATAAACGAAAACTATGAGCATACTAGATTCTATACAGTCCAGAGAGGATTTGCTAAAACTGGACGATAAGCAGCTTGCTGCACTGTGCGCCGACATTCGGGCTTATATGATCCGCAATGTGGCAAAAACCGGAGGCCACCTGGCCTCCAACCTGGGAGTTGTTGAACTGACGGTGGCCATCCACCGGGTGTTTGACACCTCTGTAGACAGGCTGGTGTTCGACGTTGGCCACCAGTCCTACGTCCATAAGATCCTCACCGGCAGAAAGGACGCCTTTCCCACCCTGCGGCAATTCGGCGGCCTGGCAGGCTTTCCAAAGCCCAATGAGAGCGTCCACGACGCGTTTATTGCCGGCCACGCCTCTGCTGCGGTATCCTCCGCCCTGGGCATGGCAAGGGCCAGAACGCTGCAGCATAAGGACTACCATGTCATCGCCCTGATGGGGGACGGCGCCCTCACCGGCGGCCTGGCCTATGAGGGGCTGAACAACGCCGGCGACAGTAAAGAGCCCCTGATTGTAATTCTGAACGACAACGGCATGTCCATCACCCGGAACGTAGGCGGCATGGCCCGGCACCTGTCCAATATCCGCACCCGGCAGAGCTACTACCGGATCAAGCGAGTCTGGCGAGAGATCACCCGGGGCACCAAGTTCGGCCAGTTCTGCTACCGAAAAATCCACCGCTTCAAGGAGAGCCTGAAGCGCAGCCTGATCAGCTCCAATATGTTTGACGACATGGGCTTTGAATACATCGGGCCCGTGGACGGCCACGACATCAAAAAGGTTTCCTACCTGCTGGAGCAGGCAAAGCAGCTGCGCTGCCCGGTGGTGCTGCATGTGCTCACCAAAAAAGGGAAGGGCTATCCTCCCGCGGAAATCTCGCCGGACAGCTTCCACGGCGTGGGGCACTTTGACCCCGAAACCGGCATCGTGGAAACGTCCCACGAGGTAACCTTCTCTGATACCTTCGGCTGCTGCCTGACGGATCTTGCCAGCCGGGATGAACGGATTTGTACCATTACCGCCGCCATGGAGAGCGGCACCGGGCTGGACAACTTTCATAACGCCATGCCGGAACGGTTTTTCGACGTGGGCATTGCGGAGGGCCACGCGGTTTCCATGGCAGGCGGCCTGGCCAAGCAGGGCATGATTCCTGTGGTAGCCATCTATTCCACCTTCCTGCAGCGGGCCTACGACATGATTCTGCACGACGTTGCGCTGCTGGGCCTGCATGTGGTGTTCGCAGTGGACCGGGCGGGCCTGGTCGGCAGTGACGGAGAGACCCATCACGGGGTGTTTGACGTCAGCTATCTGCGGCAGGTCCCCGGCATGACCATTCTCTGCCCCTCCAATCAGAAGGAATTGGGCGCTATGCTCCACCGCGCCATTCTGGAGCTGGACGGCCCTGTGGCAATCCGCTATCCCCGTGGAGGAGACGGCCACTTCTGTGACATTCCCGCTGACCCTGTCCTGCGGGACGGAGACGACCTGACCCTGTGCGGCTACGGCACACTGATTAACGAGATTTTGGATGCCGCAGAGCTTTTGGAGCAGAGCGGAATCAAGGCCAGAGTGGTCAAGCTGGATCAGATCAAGCCCATTCCGCCACAGATGCAGGCCCTGCTCTCCCGCACGCCCGAGCTGGTGATTGCCGAAGAGGTGATCAGCAGCGGAAGCGTGTATGAGGCGCTGTCTGCTTTGCTGGAGATTCCTGTTTACGGGATCAATCTGGGAGATCGGTTTGTCACCCACGGCGACGTGCGCAGCCTGTACGATGCCACCGGGTTGTCCGCGGCAAAAATCGCTGAATTTGTGAAGGGAATACACAGGCAATGAAAGAAAAAGAACGTCTCGACCTGCTGCTGACGAATCGCGGCCTGGCGGAATCCCGTACAAAGGCCCAGGCGCTGATTATGGCGGGCGAGGTTTTTGTAGACGGGCAAAAGATTGACAAGCCCGGCTTCAGCGTGGACCTGTCCGCCCAGATCGAGGTCCGCGGCGCGGCGTGCCCCTATGTCAGCCGTGGCGGCTGGAAGCTGGAAAAGGCCCTGCGGGAATTCGGGGTCGATCCGGCCGGCCTTGTCTGCAGTGATTCCGGCGCCTCCACCGGCGGCTTTACGGACTGCCTGCTGCAGCAGGGGGCCAAAAAGGTCTTTGCCATTGACGTAGGGTACGGACAGCTGGCCTGGAAGCTCCGCAATGACCCGCGGGTGGTCTGCATGGAGCGGACCAACATCCGGAATGTAACGCCCGAGCAGTTGGGCGAGCCTCTGGATCTGTCTGTGGTGGACGTGTCCTTTATCTCCCTGCGGCTGGTGCTGCCGGTGATTTACCAGCTGCTGGGACCAGAGGGCCAGGTCCTCTGCCTCATCAAGCCTCAGTTTGAGGCGGGGAAGGAGCGCGTCGGCAAAAAGGGTGTGGTGCGGGATCCCGCGGTGCACCGCGACGTGCTGGAGCAGTTCGTTGCCGCTGTAAAAGAAATCGGCTTTTTGTTGCAGAACCTGACATTTTCTCCCGTCAAGGGCCCGGAGGGGAACATCGAATTCCTGGGGCATCTGAAAAAATCGGGAGAACAGTGCTATGAACCGGATATTCCGGGTTTGGTTCAGCTGGCACATCAAACCTTGGACTCCGGGAGATAAAACATGAAAAAAATCGTAATGACCCCCAATCCCTATCGGGATCGCAATTTTTCGCAGGTATTGAAGGCACAGTCTATTCTGGAACGTGCAGGCATTGAAACGAAAATCAGCCTTGCCTTCGAGGTGGAAAAAGGCTACCATTTGCCCACACACGTCAAGCTGACCCCTCTGGAGGAGGCACTTGAAGGGGCAGACGCCCTGATCTGCTTTGGTGGTGACGGCACAATTCTCCACGCCTCCAAGGCGGCGGCAAGATATTCCATCCCAGTGCTGGGCGTAAACATCGGCACCGTGGGCTTTATGGCCGAGCTGGAATGCAGCGAAATGCAGCTGCTGGAAAAGCTGGCCAGGGATGAGTACCGGCTGGACGAGAGAATGCTGCTGCAGATCTCGCTGTACCATGAGGATGCCTGCGTCTACCAGGCGGTTGCCCTGAACGACGCGGTCATCACCAAGGGTGCTGTGGCCCGGGTGATCCAGGTTGCCGTGTCCTGCGACGGGGTGGAGGCAATGAACTACAGCGGTGACGGGCTGATTGTGGCCACGCCCACCGGCTCCACCGCGTATTCCATGTCTGCCGGCGGCCCCATTGTGGAGCCCCGGGCAAACAATATGATACTGACTCCCATTTGCGCACACAACATCCAGCCCAGGGCGCTGATTGTCTCCCCGGAGCGTACCGTGGAGGTCCAGGTGGGAAGAGTGAACCGGCGCAACGCATTTTTGTCTGTGGACGGCGGGAAAGCGATGCGAGTATACGGCGGCGACAGGATCCTCATCCAGGCCGCAAAAGAAAAGACCTGCTTGATTAAGCTGAAGGATACATCGTTTTTTGACATCGTGAAAAGCAAACTGGACAAATGAATGTGAGGTACCCATGAAATCCCAGAGACAGACCAAAATTCTAGAGATCATCGCCGCAAAAGACATTGAAACCCAGGAACAGCTGCTGGAGGAGCTCCGCGAGGCCGGCTTCAGAAGCACCCAGGCCACCATTTCTCGCGACATCAAAGAGCTTCGAATTCTGAAGGACCTGACTGCCATGGGTACCTATCGGTACACCACCGGGTCCAAAGAGACAGTCAACGCATTCTCCACCCGCCTGAACGCCATCTTTAAAGAGAGCGTCATCAGCTATGATTACGCCCAGAACATTGTTGTCATTAAAACCCTGCCCAGTCTGGCCCCCGCTGCCGGCCGGGCCATCGACGCCATGAACATGTCTGTCGTTGTGGGCACCCTGGCCGGCGACGACACCCTGCTGATTATCATGCGGGACGTTCAGGCCGCCATTGGATTCTGCATTGAACTGAAAAAACTGCTAGACTGAATGCCGTGAGGTGAGATCCGGTGCTTACGCTGCTCCACATTGAAAATATCGCGGTGATTCAGCAGGCGGAGATTGCCTTCGGCCCGGGGTTCAACGTGCTCTCTGGTGAAACCGGCGCAGGCAAGTCCATCATCATTGATGCGATTTCCGCCATCCTTGGTGAGCGCACCTACCGCGAGGTGATCCGTACCGGAGCGGAAAAGGCCTTTGTAAGCGCAGTGTTCTCCGGTGTGCCGGAGCTGGCGTGGTTCTCCAACGCCCATGTGCCCTATGAGCCGGAGCTGCTGATTCAGCGGGAAATCCTGCTGGACGGCAGAAACGTCTGCCGGGTCAACGGGCAGGGGGTCTCTGTCTCGGTGCTGCGCACCCTGGGGCAGCAGCTGATCTCCATTCATGGGCAGCACGACTCCCAGCAGCTGTTTGACGAGGACCGCCACCTGGCCCTGCTGGATGCCTTTGCCGCTGATGAAGCACTGCTGGAGCAGTACAGAGCGGAGTACGAGAAGGTCCGTTCCTGCCGGGCAGAGTTGGACCGGCTCTCCATGGATGAAAGCGAGAAGGCTCGCAGACAGGAAATGCTCCAGCACCAGATCCGGGAGCTGGAACAGGCCCAGCTGGTTGCAGGGGAGGATGAGCTGCTGGAGCAGCGGCAAAAAACCTTGATGAACGCCGAAAAGCTGGTGTCCTGCCTGGGCAGCGCCTCCGCGGCCATTTCCGGCGACGACGATACCGACGGGGCCCAGGCGCTGCTGTCCGACGGGTTGAAGCAGCTGTCTGCAGCAAAGCGGTATGACGACGCCCTGGTGCCAGCCTATGAGCGGCTGCAGGAGCTGGTGTACGCCCTGGACGACATTGCAGAGGAGCTGCGGGACCGGCGGGACGCCTTTGCGGACTTTGACGAGGAGCTGGACCGGATCGGCGCAAGGCTGGATCTGCTCCATAAGCTGAAGCGGAAATACGGCGCCAACAGCGCCGAAATGCTGGCGTATCTGGAGCAGGCCAAGCAGGAGCTGGACGACATCGTCTTTGCCGACGAGCGGCTGCGCAGGGCGCAAAAGGCCCTGGATGCCGCAGTTACCGCTGCCACAGCCAAGGCGCTGGCGCTGCGCGCGGCCAGGCGCGAGGCGGCTGTGCGGATGGAGCGCCGGATTGCAGAAGAGCTCGCGCAGCTGAATATGCCCAAGGTGCAGTTTGCCTGTGAGTTTTCCGAGATACCGCTGTGTCCTTCCGGGGCGGACGGACTGCGGTTTCTGATGAGCGCAAACGTGGGCGAGACCATGAAGCCCCTAAGCAAGGTCGCGTCCGGCGGTGAGCTGGCCAGAATTATGCTGGCACTGAAGAATGTGCTGGCGGAGCAGGATTCCGTAGGCACCATGATTTTTGACGAGGTGGACGCCGGTGTCTCCGGCCGGGCTGCCCAAAGCGTGGCGGTGAAGCTCCGCTCTGTGGCACGGGGCCGCCAGGTGCTCTGCGTGACCCATCTGCCGCAGATTGCTGCATTGGCCCAGACCCATCTGCTGATTCAAAAAACTGTAGAAAACGATCGCACCTTTACCCATATCACCCGGCTGGACCGCACCGGCAGGGTAGAGGAGCTGGCCCGCATGATCGGCGGCACCGAAATCACACAAACTACTCTCCGCAGCGCTGAGGAGATGCTGCAGGGATAAGAAAAGAAGGAGTAACCATTTACGATGGGAGTTTATGAGGAACTGGTTGCCCGGGGACTGCTGGCCCAGGTAACCAACGAAGAAGTCATCCGTGACATGATTAACGCCGGCAAGGCCACCTTTTACATCGGCTTTGACTGCACTGCCGACAGCCTGACCGCAGGCCACTTTATGGCCCTCACGCTGATGAAGCGGCTGCAGATGGCCGGCAACAAGCCCATTGCCCTGATCGGCGGCGGCACTACCATGATCGGCGACCCCAGCGGCCGTACCGATATGCGTAAGATGCTGACCAAAGAAGACATCGACCACAACGCTGCCTGCTTTAAGCGGCAGATGGAGCGCTTTATTGAATTCGGCGAGGGCAAGGCGCAGATGGTCAACAACGCCGACTGGCTGCTGAACCTGAACTACGTAGAGCTGCTCCGCGAAGTGGGCGCCTGCTTCTCTGTGAACAATATGCTCCGGGCCGAGTGCTACAAGCAGCGCATGGAGAAGGGCCTTTCCTTCCTGGAATTCAACTACATGATTATGCAGTCCTATGACTTCTACCACCTGTACCAGCACTATCACTGCAATATGCAGTTCGGCGGCGACGACCAGTGGAGTAATATGCTGGGCGGTACCGAGCTGATCCGGCGCAAGCTGGGCAAGGATGCCCACGCCATGACCATCACCCTGCTGACAGATTCTCAGGGCCACAAGATGGGCAAGACTGCCGGCAACGCCGTTTGGCTGGATCCCAATAAGACCAGTCCGTTTGAGTTCTACCAGTACTGGCGCAACGTGGGCGACGCCGACGTGCTCAAGTGCATCCGGATGCTGACCTTCCTGCCGCTGGAGCAGATCAATGAGATGGATACCTGGCAGGGCGAGCAGCTGAACCGGGCCAAGGAGATTCTTGCTTACGAGCTGACCAAGATGGTCCACGGCGAAGAGGAGGCCGAAAAGGCCCAGACTGCGGCCAGAGCGCTGTTTGCCGGCGGTGCAGACGATTCCAATATGCCCACCACCAAGCTGAGCGAAGACAGCTTTACCGATGGCAAAATCGGTGTGTTGGAGCTGCTGAGCGCTTGCGGGCTGATCGGCACCCGCTCTGAGGGCAGACGTCTGATCCAGCAGGGCGGCCTGCAGATCAACGATGCCAAGGTGCCCGGCATTGACGTCACCTACACCCTGGCCGATGCAAGGAACGGGATCAAGATCCGCAAGGGCAAGAAGATTCACCACAAGGCCATACTCTGAGGCCGTATTCTGTAAGCAGGCGCCCGCAGGCTCTGACTGTTCAGAGTCTGCGGGCGCTTGCCAGACAAACAGAAGAATAAGCACAGGATCAGAGTGGTTCCAACATCTGCGTGATCGAGAGACGGCGTACAGGCAAAAAAGGCAGATCGTGTTTTTTCTACTTGATTTTCCACCAGGATACTGCTATAATCACACCTGTGCGAAAACACAGCGATATCGAAGTGTAGACGAGCCCAACTGCCGCCGGTGGCGGAGTCAAGGGAGGGCGAGGTGTGGCAGCGGTCGAAATTCTGCGAGCGAACAGAGAGCAAGGAATTTCGGGCACCGCAACAGGACATAACGGCCCTGACTGGAAAGAGTGCAGGCCTTTGGCCGGTTCGTGTCAGAGAAAGCAAGGAATTGCAAGGCTTTTTCGGACGCTTCGATCTCACTTTCACAAATTTTTCTTGCCTGTTTTCTTGCATTTTTCCGGGCAAGGCAAAAAAACCGGTATTCACGGCGGTATCGCCGATTGAATATAAATTGAATAAAGTATCTTTGGAGCGGTATCGAAGCGGTCATAACGGGGCTGACTCGAAATCAGTTTGTGGTTAACGCCACACGTGGGTTCGAATCCCACCCGCTCCGCCAGCGCGGCATTTAGACCGCGCAAGCCGCAAAGCAGAGATGTTTTGCGGCTTTTTTCAAATGTAACAACAGGGGGGGCGTTCCTAACATGGGTTGGACATTCGGTAATCTTCACATTCAAAAGAAGCCAGAAGTCAGAGTCGATCAGGTCATACAATAGATAAATGCTTACTATGCACAATTTTGCTATGGGGTTTGCAAAGAAACAGAGGCCGAACTGAGCCTTGCAGTTTTAGACGGTGGCGATTCCGCGTGGATTTCTGTTTATTCGGATTTCTTTGAAGACCCGCAGGATCGGGAAGCACTCGCCCGTTGGCTGTCTCAATCCGAAAAGCTTCGCGTCCTGGATATTGGCTGTTTCGATTCCGATGATACGCATTGTTCCTGGTTTTCCTTCGCGTATATGATAGTACCACGCAGCGCCGGAGTCCAATGTGCAATAATCGGATTTGCAGTCTTGACAATAGGATATATTTTGTGAGGCCTATTGATTTGTGCGCTTTTGTGAGTATAATAGATATTGAAATGTGTGTGTCGTTCGGCACGTAACAAGTTGAATTATGTATTCGCCGGCGCGTTGATTATGCTGAAAAGTGCGG
>CAMOKD010000032.1:0-24483 GCA_946617435.1 uncultured Clostridia bacterium
GAGAGCCGCCGGCAAGCCCGCGCCTGAGAAGACCGAGACCCCGTTCACCGACCTGGTGGAAGGCGCCTTCTACTACGACGCCGTGCTGTGGGCAGTGGAGAAGGGCATCACCAACGGCATGACTGCCACCACCTTCAACCCCGGCGGCAGCTGCACCCGCGGCCAGATTGTGACCTTCCTGTACCGGTTCGCCGGCAGCCCGGAGGTAGAGACCGCCGACAGCCCCTTCACTGACCTGAAGGCCGACGCCTTCTATACGGTCCCCGTTGCCTGGGCAGTGGCGGGCAACATTACCAACGGTCTGAGCGCCACCACCTTCGGCCCCGATGCCACCTGCACCAGAGCCCAGGTTGTGACCTTCCTCTACCGCGAAGTGGTCAAGTAAGCATTCAACCAATCAAATTCCCGCTGTGGCTTCGGCCACAGCGGGAATCCTTAAAAAGGGAGGCTTTTCTTTGAAACACAGAATTCTCGCCCTGCTGGTCTGCCTTGCCCTGGTGTTGGGCAGCCTTTCCGGCCTGGCCACCGCAGGGGCGGAGGAGCCCGCCCATGCGGTGGTGATTGCGTGCTCTGATTTCCAGAATTTTGAGGACTCCAACGGCGGCCGCTATACCGGAAGCTATACCAATAACATCGCCCTGGTGCAGAGGATTGCGGGCGTCATGCCCTATGAGACCGTGGACGGCTTCCTCTGCGGCGGCGACTACAATTTTACTGAGACCATGAACAACGTCTCCCAGACCCAGTCCGGCGTCCAGGCCATCCATGACACCATGAAGGACCTGTACCCCGACCTGGCGGAGGACCACATGGTACTGGTCCAGGGCAACCACGACGCCGCAGGCACTCCCGGCATGGCCGTCACCGGCCCCTATGAGGACGAGGCTTACAGCGTCTACGCCATCAACGAGGACGATTACATGGACTACAACCGGGACGAAGCCCGGATCAAGCAGACCGCCGACAACCTGGAGGCCTACCTGGCCGAAAAGGCAGAGGCGGACTATGACCATCCCATCTTTGTCATCACACACCTGCCCCTGCACTTCACCACCCGCACCCAAAAGAACGGCGACGGCCAGTACGCCCACTATCTCTTTGACGTGCTCAACCGCTACGGCGAGGAGCTGAATCTCATTTTTATCTACGGCCACAACCACGCCTTTGGCTATGACAGCTATATGGGCGGCTCCTCGGTATTCCTCCAGCGGGGGGATGAGATCAACATCGCCAACCTGGGCAGCCGCACCCGCTTTACCCAGGAGAAGCTGAACTTCACCTACATGAACTACGGCTATGTGGGTTACTACTGGTTTAATTACGACACCGGCGGCGGGGCGATTACCGAAAATCCCCCGGCGGACGGCACCATGACCATGACCTCCTTTGAGATCACCGGCAACGAGGTGGTCATCCGCCGTTGGGACGAGAACGGCCCCCACAATCTGAAAGCGCCCGGCGCCCCCATCACCAAAGCCATGAACGGCCATGATTATGAGGACTCCTGGCCTGCCAACGACCTGTCCTACGGCCCCGTGGCCCGGGTGGGCGCCCCTGCGCCCCTGGCAACCTATACCGACGGCAACGTCAGCGTCACCACTGCGGCCCCCATCGGCGGCATTGAGAACCTGCCCGTCTTTGCCCACGAGACTGCCCTGGGCGTAGAGATCCGCCCCCAGACCCAGGTGCCCGAGGGCTATACCTACACCGTCACCATCCGGCTGAGCGCCTACATGGCCACCAGGGCCACCCGGGTCACCCAGGACGGCAAGAACCTGGCCGTCACCGCGGCTCCGGATCCCCAGGACCCCAGCCTGGGCACCCTGTGCTTCCGCACGGACAGCCTGGGCACCTTCCACATCTCAGTGGACGATACGGTGGTGTCCTACCGCCGCATCACCGACCCCGCAGCCCTGCCGGAGACCGGGCAGTACCTGCTCTTTGTCAGCAACACCCACAAGACCTCCGGCAGCAACCTGAACGCGGACTATGTGATGTGCCCGGTGAGCAAGTACGTCTCCAGCGCCGGGGCGGAGGTCCCCCTGGACCAGGCCTACCGCACGGGCTTTGACATCCAATCCGCCCTGGGCTTTGACGTAGACAACCAGCTCACCCTCCAGGGGGAGGAGAAGGACCTGGAGTGGACCCTTGCCCGGACGGGTGAAAACTGGCTGCTGAAGACCGGGGCAGGGGAGGGCGTCCACTTTGCCTACAAGGACGCCAACGCCGCCGTGGTCACCCTCTCTGCCGACGACCCCACCCCGCTGGCCCTTGCCCGCTACGGCAGCACCGACACCTTCACCCTCGGCACCGCCGCCGCAGTGAACGGCGTCACCTACTTCTTTGACTACAACACCCGTGGCCTGATCTGCGGCTACCGGGCCCACGCCAACGACGTGCACTTCTATCTCTATCAGCGCCAAAACGTCTCCGGCATTGCCGTAGACACCTCCTGGCTCACCGAAGCACTGAGCCGGGCCAAGGCCCTGCGCGAGACCGACTATGTGCCCGAAACCTGGGCCCCCCTGGCCGCTGCCATGGCCCAGGCCGAGAGCCTGCTGGCAGAGCTCCCAACGGATCGCGCGGCCGCCCAGACCCAGGTCAACGCCGCCTGGATCGACCTGAACAACGCCATGGAGCGCCTGGAGCTCACCCTGGCCAAGCAGGGCATCACCTACGAGGCGGTGACAGACCTGTCTGCTCTTGTGCCTACAGAGCGGTATTACCTGGTGCTCTGGCAGGACTTCGGCGGCCGGGGGGACGACAGCCGCATGGGTTATCTGGTCCAGCCCGGCGAGAGCCTGACCCGGGTTCCCACCCCGGACGACTACGCCACCCTCGCCCCGGCCCGGGCCCTGCCGGAGTCTGCCGCCTGGCACCTGGCCATGGACGACAGCGGCGTCGTGCTGGGCACCGCTGGGGGGGACTATCTCACCGGCAGCGGCGATCTGACCGGCCCCATGCCCACCCTGCTGACGCTGGCCCGGGGCACCGTGAACGGCTTTGGCTGCTATGCCCTGGGTGGGGCTGAGACTGCCCTGCAGATTGCGGACGGCGCCATGACCTGGGCCGAGCAGAGCCCTGCCGCGGCGGTATTGTCTGCCACGGGCTGCAATCTCACCCTGTACCGCCGGGTGGTCATCCCGGAGCGGGTCAACCTGGCTCCGGACGGCATCCCCGACGGCCCGGCCATCTCCAGCTGGTGCAACATCGCCGGCGTCAATGACCGGGTGATTCCCGACAGCTCCGACACCGGCGACTACAACGTGGCCTACGGCTCCTGGAACGGCAGCGGCTCTCCGGAGGAGCAGACCATCACCATCACCCTGCCGGAGCCCGCCTGCGTAGAGGCGGCTGCCGCCTTCTTCTGGTACAACGCCGACGGCCCCCACACCCAGGTGGGCATCGACTTCCCGGCCTCTTATACCTGGGAGTATCTGGACGACAGCGGCGCCTGGGCCCCGGTGCCCAATGCCGACGGCCTGGGGACAGAAGAGGACGTGCTGAACCGCACCGCCTTTGACCCCGTCACCACCACCGCCCTGCGCATCGTCATGCAGAAGGAGGCGGCCGGCAGCTTTGGCCTGGGCGTGGCGGAGCTGGAGCTTTACGGTTTCTATCTCACCGGCGGGCAGACAGACGCCGGCCCGGACCCCTCCGCCCTGGAGCTGGCCCTGGCCAAGGCCGCTGGGGTAGATCCCGCCCCCTACACCGAGCAAAGTGTGGACGCGCTGGACCAGGCGGTGGCCGCCGGCCTGGAGACGTTGGATGTCCAGGACCAGGCTGCCCTGGACCGGGCTGCCGCCGCCATCCTGGACGCCATTGCCGCCCTGGAGAAGAAGCCCGACGAGCCCGTGGAGCCCGACCCCACCAAGCCCGATGACCCCGACCCCACCAAACCCGATGACCCCAATCCCACCAAACCTGATGCGCCCACCGTGCCCACCAACCCGGACCAGCCCACCGTGCCCACCGTGCCCAGCGTGCCGGTAGAGCCCACCAAGCCCGGCCTGCCCTGCACCGGCGACGAGACCTGCCCGGGTCTGAAGCAGTTTACCGACATGCCTGCCCGGGGCAACTGGGCCCACAATCCCATCGACTGGGCTGTGGTGAATGAGATCACCAACGGCATGACCGAAACCACCTTCGTGTCCGCAGGCACCATCACCCGGGGCCAGGCGGTGACCTTCCTGTGGAGAGCCGCCGGCAAGCCCGCGCCTGAGAAGACCGAGACCCCGTTCACCGACCTTGTGGAGGGCGCCTTCTACTACGATGCGGTGCTGTGGGCCGTGGAGAAGGGCATCACCAACGGCATGACCGCCACCACCTTCAACCCCGGCGGCAGCTGCACCCGGGGCCAGATTGTCACCTTCCTGTACCGGTTCGCCGGCAGCCCCGAGGTTGACACCTCCAACAGCCCCTTCACGGATCTGAGGGCCGGCGCCTTCTACACGGCCCCCGTTGCCTGGGCGGTGGCAAATGAGATCACCAACGGCATGAGCCCCACCACCTTTGCCCCGGACGCCACCTGCACCCGGGCCCAGGTTGTGACGTTCCTGTACCGGCAGCAAACACAGTAACAAGAAACAATCGGGCAGAGGCTCCGGCCCCTGCCCGATTGTTATTCCAATGAATAATGAATACTGATGAAAAGTTTTCAAATGGCAATTTGAAAGCACCGAAATGAATCATGATTCATTTTTCAGCCTTAAGTCAAAAACCCAGGGCCAAACCGTTGGCCCTGGGTTTTATTCCCTTGTCACAGCACCTGGACGATACAGCCCTTGAGATACAGGCTCTGCTCCGCATTCAGTGCGGCAGGGTGGTCTCTGGACTGCATCAGGGTTTCCAGCAGGCGCACGGTGCGGCCGGAGTCCGCCGCGGCCTGGCGCAGCATCTCCTGGAACAGCTCCGGGGTCATAAACTGGCTGCAGGAGCAGGTGACCAAAAAGCCGCCGGGCTCCACCAGGCGCATACACCGCAGATTCAGCTCCTTATAGCCCCGGAAGGCCCCCTCCAGGGCCCGCTTGCTCTTGGCAAAGGCCGGGGGATCCAGAATCACCGTGCCGAAGCGGCGGCCCCGGTCACAGTAGTCCTTTACCAGGTCAAACACGTTGGCCTGTACGGTGTCAATCCGGTCTGCCACGCCGTTCAGGGCGGCGTTTTTGCGGATCAGCTCCATGGCCTCGGCGGAGACGTCCACCGCCTCCACCTGCGCGGCGCCGAACAGGGCAGCGTGGATGGCAAAGCCGCCGGAGTGGCTGCACAGATCCAGCACCGTCCGGCCTGGGCAGTAGGGGCGGATCCGCCCCCGGTTTTCCTGCTGGTCCAAAAAGTGGCCGGTTTTCTGCCCGTGGGGGATGTCCACCAGCATCCGTGCCCGGTGCTCGGTAATCTCTACCTGGTCTGGCACTTGGCCGTAGACGCAGCCGCTCTGCTGGGGCAGCCCCTCTTTCTCCCGCACAGGCACGTCGTTGCGCTCATAGATGCCCTTGGGGTGCAGCAGCTCTGCCAGCAGGGCAATCAACTCCGGCTTCCACCGGTCCATGCCCAGGCTCAGGGTCTGGAAGGACAGATAGTCTCCGAATTTGTCCACCGTCAGCCCCGGCAGCCCGTCAGACTCGCCAAAGACCACCCGGCAGGCGTTTTCAAAGCCCATGGCCCGGCGATAGTCCCAGGCGGCCTGCAGCCTGCGGCGGAAGAACTCCCGGTCGATCTCCTCCTCCGGGTCGGTGGACAGCAGCCGCACGGTGATTTTGGACCGGGCGTTGAAGAAGCCCCACGCCACAAACCGCATCCGGCTGTCAATCACCCGCACCACGTCGCCGTCCTTGCACAGGTCGTCCACCCAGTCGATCTCGTTGTCAAAGATCCAAAGGCTGCCCTGCCGGATATCCCGGTCCTCGCCCCGGCGCAGGCAGACCTCGCCACGGGTCACTGCTTGTCTCCGTTTTGGGTTTCGATAAAGTGCCAGGCGTCCCGGCACATATCATCCACAGTGCGCTGGGCCTGCCAGTGGAGCACCTCATGGGCCCGGGTGGGGTTGGCGTACACCTCGGCCAGGTCGCCGTCCCGGCGGGGACCGATCACAAAGGGCACAGGCACATTGTTGACCTTCTGGAAGGAGTTCACCAGCTCCAGCACAGACACGCCGTCGCCGGTGCCCAGGTTAAAGGCCTCTGCCCCGGTGTGGGACTCGGCATAGCGCAGGGCGGAGATATGGCCCTTGGCCAGATCCACCACGTGCAGATAGTCCCGCAGACAGGTGCCGTCCCGGGTGGGGTAGTCGTCGCCAAAGATGGTGAGCTTGGGCAGCTGGCCCGCGGCCACCCGGGCCACATAGGGCATCAGGTTGTTGGGGATGCCGTTGGGATCGTCGCCCAGCAGGCCGGACTCGTGGGCGCCGATGGGGTTGAAGTACCGCAGCAGCACCGCGCTGAAGCCGGGGTTGGCGGCGGCGTAGTCCCGCAGAATCTGCTCAATCATGACTTTGGTCCAGCCGTAGGGGTTGGTGGCGGAGGTGTCCATGTCCTCGGTGTAGGGACTCTGGTTTTTGGGGCCGTAAACCGTGGCGGAGGAAGAGAAGACAAACCTGGTGCAGCCGTGGCGCTCCATGGTCTCCAGCAGGGTCAGGGTGGTGTCCAGGTTGTTGCGGTAGTAGCGCAGGGGGATCTGGCAGCTCTCGCCCACGGCCTTCAGCCCGGCGAAGTGGATCACCGCGTCAATGGGGTGGTTGGCGAAAACCTGCTCCAGGGCTTCCCGGTCCGCCACGTCGATGGGGTAGACGGTGGGCTGCTTGCCGGTGATTTTGGCAATGCGGTTGGGCACGTCCCGGTCAGAGTTGTCAAAATTGTCTGCAATTATCACGTCATAGCCCTGCGTGAGCAGCTCCACGCAGGTGTGGCTGCCGATATATCCGGCGCCGCCAGTCACAAGAATGGTCATAAGAGCCTCCCGTATTTGAAATTGGTGCCTCTAGTTTACCCGTTATGCACCGGAAAGTCAAGGAATGTCGGACATTTTCGGTTGAAAAAAACCGGCGAATGTGGTATGATAAAGTCCCATAAACTGGAAAGGTGGATGCTTGTGGAAAAGAGAATCATCAAGATCGTCCTCACCGGCGGACCCGCCGCCGGCAAAACCACGCTGGTCAGCCGCATACTAAAGGAATTCAAGCAGGATGATGGCTGGAAGGTCATCACCATCCCCGAATCTGCCACAGATCTGATCTCGGGCTTTGGCATCAAGCCCTTTGGCAACTGCGTGTCCATGCTGGAGTTCCAGGACTTTGTCATTGCCGACCAGCTGCACAAGGAGCGCCTGGCCCTGAAGGCCGCCGAAATGGTGCCCGAGCAGAATGTCCTCATTGTCTACGACCGCGCCTTGTTGGACGACAAGGCCTACATCACCGACGCCGAGTTTGACCAGGTCATTGCCCGCTTTGACGGCCGCACGGTGGAGTCTGTGCTGGCCAATTATGACGCCGTCATCCATCTGGTCACCTGCGCCAAGGGCGCGGAGTTTGCCTACAACCTGGGCAATGACGCCCGCACTGAGACCCTGGAGCACGCCATCGAGATGGACGACCGCACCCTCCGGGCCTGGAGCGCCCATCCCAACCTGAAGATCATTGACAACACCGTAGACTTTGAAAAGAAAATCCAGCGGGCTATGCGTGAGATTTATCGCATTGTCGGCGAGCCCGAGCCCATGGACAAGAAGCACAAGTACCTCATCGAGCGGCCCAATATGGACGAGCTGATCGTCCGCTACAACGCGGTGCCCTTTGAGATGGTGCAAAACTACCTGGTGGAGACCAACCCCCGCATCGAGCGCCGGATCCGCAAGCAGAAGAACGGCTCCGACCACCTGTACTTCTACACCGAAAAGCACACCATGGCCGACAACACCAAGTGGGACACCGAGCGCCCCATCTCCCAAAAGGAGTACAATCAGTATATGCTGGAGGTAGATCCCCAGCTCCAGCCGGTGCACAAAATCAAATACCGGTTCAGCTATCTCAACGAGCGCTTTGAGATCGACATTTACCGGTTCTCCGCGGACAAGGCCATGATGTTCTGCTATGCTGAAGACGGCGAGCAGATCCAGCTGCCCCCGGAGATCCGGGTGCTGCAGGACGTCACCGGCAACCTGGAGTACAAAAACAAGACCCTGGCCCGGCGCCAGAGCCTGTAAATCCCGGCGGCCCGGGGCAAATCCGCGAAAATCCGGGAATCGAAACAGTTTGTACTTGTAATTGCGCAAAAATATGGTATAATCTTGGTATCAACTTTTAAAGGAGTGTATTGCTTATGCCTCTGGTAACTACCACCGAAATGTTTAAGAAGGCCTACGAGGGCGGCTACGCCATCGGCGCTTTCAACGTCAACAATATGGAAATCGTGCAGGGCATCACTGAGGCCTGCCGCGAAGAGAAGGCCCCTGTGATCCTCCAGGTTTCCAAGGGCGCCCGTGCCTATGCCAACCACACCTATCTGGTCAAGCTGGTGGAGGCCGCTGTGCTGGAGTGCCCCGAAATCCCCATCGCCCTGCACCTGGACCATGGCCCCGATTTTGAAACCTGCAAGTCCTGCATTGACGGCGGCTTCACCTCCGTGATGATCGACTGCTCCTCCATGCCCTTCGACAAGAACGTGGAAATCACCCGCAAGGTGGTGGAGTACGCCCATGACCACGGCGTGGTGGTCGAGGCTGAGCTGGGCACCCTGGCCGGCGTTGAGGACGACGTCAAGGTCTCCGCTGAGGATTCCTCCTACACCCATCCCGAGGAAGTGGAAGAGTTCGTCACCAGAACCGGCTGCGACTCTCTGGCCATTGCCATCGGCACCTCTCACGGCGCCTACAAGTTCACTCCCGCCCAGTGCACCCGCAACGAAAAGGGCATCCTGGTGCCGCCCCCCCTGCGCTTCGACGTGCTGGAAGAGGTCACCAAGCGCCTGCCCGGCTTCCCCATCGTGCTGCACGGCTCCTCCTCTGTGCCTCAGAACTATGTGGCCATGATCAACGCCAACGGCGGCAAGATGCCCGACGCCATCGGCATCCCCGAGGAGCAGCTGCGTCAGGCTGCCCGTTCCGCGGTCTGCAAGATCAACATCGACTCCGACCTGCGTCTTGCCATGACCGGCACCATCCGTGCCTACTTCAACGAGCATCCCGAGCACTTCGATCCCAGACAGTATCTCAAGCCCGCCCGTGCCAACATCAAGGAGCTGGTCCGCCACAAGCTGATCGACGTCCTGGGCTGCGCCGGCAAGGCCTGATTGCCCCACAAACAAAAACAACCGCCTGCTGGCGGTTGTTTTTTAATCTCGTGACGCATCCGGCAGACTGTCCGCCGGGATTTCACAGAGCACCGGGCGCCCGGTGGCGCTTACTTTTTCTCGTCCTCGGCCCAATCGTCCACCTTGTCCAGACCGGTCTGGGCGGTCTGCAGCAGGGTTTTGCCCAAGCCTGCCAGGGCGCCGCCCAGCTCCTTGCCGGTCTCGCGCCAGGTGCCGTCGTTGGTCACGTTTACCGCGGGGGTGGGATCCTCAGTGCCCTCGGCCCAGGAATCGGCCTTCTCCACGCCCACCTTGGCGGTTTTCAGCAGGGTCTTGCCCAGGTCGGCAAAGGCGCCGCCCAGATCCTTACCTGTTTGTTTCCACTCATCCTTCAGTGCCATATTCAGATCTCCTTTCCGTTATTTGCCTTCACCGCAAGTATAGCAGATGGCCGCTTTTCTGTCAAGCGGCGGCCCCTGGGTCAAAACAGGGAAACTTTTTTTCATATCCCCCTTGACAACCCGGGCAAACCGTGTTATTATACCACCAACCTCCTACATAGGTAGGGTAAATAATGCAGAGTAAAGGAGATTGTTCCTATGGCAAAGATTTATACCGCCGCCGATCAGCTCATCGGCAAAACCCCGCTGCTGGAGCTCACCCATCTGGAGCGGCAGCTGGGGCTCAAGGCCCGGGTGCTGGCCAAGCTGGAATACCTGAACCCCGCCGGCTCCGTGAAGGACCGGATTGCCAAGGCCATGATTGAGGATGCCGAGGCCAGCGGCAGGCTGAAGCCCGGCGCGGTGATCATTGAGCCCACCTCCGGCAACACGGGCATCGGCCTGGCAGCCGTGGCGGCGGCAAAGGGCTACCGGCTCATTATCACCATGCCGGAGACCATGTCTGTGGAGCGCCGCCAGCTGATGAAGGCCTACGGCGCGGAGCTGGTGCTCACCGAGGGCGCCAAGGGCATGAAGGGGGCCATTGCCAAGGCGGAGGAGCTGGCCGCCCAGATCGACAACAGCTTCATCCCCGGCCAGTTTGTCAACCCCGCCAACCCCGAGGCCCACCGCCGCACCACCGGTCCCGAGATCTACGAGGACACCGACGGCCAGGTGGACATCTTTGTGGCCGGCGTGGGCACCGGCGGCACCGTCACCGGCGTGGGGGAATATCTCAAGGGCAAAAACCCTGCCATCCGCGTGGTGGCGGTGGAGCCTGCCAGCTCCGCGGTGCTCTCCACCGGCGTGGCGGGGGCCCACAAGATCCAGGGCATCGGCGCGGGCTTTGTGCCACAGGTGCTGAACACCGCCGTGTATGACGAGATCCTCCCCGTGACAAACGAGGACGCCTTTGCCACAGGCAAGCGCATCGGCAAGGCCGAGGGCGTGCTGGTGGGCATCTCCTCCGGCGCGGCGGCCTGGGCGGCCATTGAGCTGGCCAAGCGGCCGGAGAATGCGGGCAAGACCATTGTGGTTCTGCTGCCCGATACCGGCGACCGGTACCTGTCCACGCCCCTGTTCGCCGATTGACAGAACGGGCGAACCATGATATAATACAGGCTGCGGCTGACGCAGCCTGTATTGTTTTGCAAAGGAGGGAGCCTGATGCGCAGAGTCTGGAATGCCCTGTCGGAGTTTTTCCGCCGGGGAGATCTGCTGCTGCTGTTTCTGTGCGTGATTACCACAGTGTTCGGTATGGTGGTCATTGCCAGCGCTACCCACTACTCCGGCTCCCACCGGTATCTCATTGTCCAGGGTGCGGCCCTGGTGCTGGGCATTTTGCTGTACATTGGGGTGTCCCTGCTGGATGTGGAGGTGCTGGCCGAATACCGCCAGCTGCTCATGGTATTCAATGTCCTGTTCATGTCTATGCTGCTGATCTGGGGCGTGGAGGGCAACACCGGCAACCGGGCCTGGCTGAAGCTGCCCCTGATGCCGGTCAACATCCAGCCCGCGGAGATCTGTAAGATCACCTTTGTGCTCATTGTGGCCAAAACTTTGAGCATTCACCGCTCCAAGCTGTCGTCTGTAAAGTCTGTGGCCACGGTCACGGCCCAGACCCTGTTTATGATGGGCATCATTGTGGTGCTCTCCAAGGACGCCGGCTCGGCCATTGTGTTCTTCTTCATCTTCCTGGTGATGATCTATGTGGCGGGGGTCCGGGGCTGGTGGTTCCTGGCGGGCTTTGCGGGGATTGCCGCGGTGTTCCCTGTGTTCTGGAATCACCTGGTCCGTGACGACCAGAAGAACCGAATCCTGATGTTCTTTGACCCCACCATTGATCCCACCGGTGAGGGCATCCGCTGGGATACCAACCGCAGCGTGGCCATGCTCTCCGGCGGCGGGGTGTCCGGCCAGGGGCTGTTCAAGGGCGCCATGACCCAGTCCCACTCCATTGCCGCCCAGCACACCGACTTCATCTTTTCCGCCATCGGGGAGGAGCTGGGCATTCTGGGCTGCCTGTTCACCCTGCTGCTGCTTACGGCCATCATTGCCCGGTGCGTCTACGTGGGGCTAAAGACCCCCAACTTTATGAACCGGCTGATCTGCATCGGCCTGTCCTCCATGCTGATTTTCCAGGTGCTGATCAACGTGGGCATGTGCATCGGCGTCTTCCCGGTGATCGGTCTGACCCTGCCCTTTGTCAGCTACGGCGGCTCTTCCATCATCACCATGTTTTTGGCCATGGGTCTGGTCTCCTCCATCCATATGCGGCCGGACCCGGATTCCAACTCCCCCTATATCCAACCCAGATATTAAGCTCCTTTCCCGGACGCGCTGCCCTTGCAGCGGCGCCAAGGACGCAGGCCGCGAATTTGCTTCGCGGCCTGCATATTTTTACAGTTCTTGCAGATACTACCGGGCGTAAGGAGGTAGTGTCTATGAAACGAACGTTGATTGCCCTGGCCCTGGCGGCCCTGGGCCTTGGCCTGCTGCCCGTGTCCGTCCAAGCCCAGACCGAGATCCTGCCGGGGCAGAGCGTCGCCCTGCCCGTGGCGGAGCTGCTGCCGGAGGGGGAGGCCCAGGGGGTGTTTTTGTGCAGCGTCCCCCAGGAGGACCTGTGCCAGCTGCGGCTGGAGGGCCGGGTGCTCCGCCCGGGGGACGTGCTGGCGGTGTCTGATCTGGAGCGGGTCCGGGTCTGGTCCCGGGCACAGGATGACACCCGGGTGACCGTGGCCCTGCGGCCCATTCAGGACGGGCACCTGCTGCAGACCGCCCAGTGCGACCTGCAGCTGCGCTCCGGCCGGGACGAGGCCCCTGTGGCCCTGGACGGCAGCCTGGAAACCTATCGCAACATCCCCAACCGGGGCAGCCTGCAGGCCACCGACGACTCTGACGGCGCGCTGGTCTACCGGCTGGAGAACAAGCCCCGCCTGGGCACAGTGGAGCTGGAGGAGGACGGCGGCTTTGTCTACACGCCCAGGAAGAACAAGGCCGGGGAGGACAGCTTCACCTTTACCGTCACCGACGAGTCCGGCAACGTCTCCCAGCCTGCCACAGTGCGGGTCACCATCCTGCAGCCCACCGACGCGGAGACCTTTGCCGACCTGGATCCCACCGGCCAGTTTGAGGCCCTGTGGCTGCGGCAGACCGGCCTCTTCGGTGGGGAGGAGGTCTCCGGCCGGCTGTGCTTCGGCCCGGAAAAGACCGTCACCCGGGGAGAGTTTTTGTGCATGGCCATGGACCTGGCGGGCATTCAGCCCCAAATCGGCCTGCTGGACTCCGGCTTTGCAGATCAGCAGTCCGCGGCGGTCTGGATGCAGCCCTATCTGGTCAGCGCCATGCGCCGGGGCATTGTAAGGGGTGTGTCCTGCCCGGATGGGCAGCGGTTTTACCCCAACCGGCCGGTGACCGGGGCGGAGGCCGCGGTGATGCTCACCGGCGCTCTGCGGCTAGAGGGCAGCCGGAGCGTCAGCGCCACAGACCCAGCGGTGCCTGTCTGGGCCAGGGGCGCGCTGTCGGCCCTGGGATCTCTGGGGCTGTCGGTTGCCGACCCCTCTGCGCCGCTGACCCGGGCCCAGGCGGCCGCCTGGCTTCACCGGGCCGCCGGTGCCGTCCAGGCCGGGGAATGAGAGACAAAAAGGGTGCGCTGCAAACGGAGCGTTTGCAGCGCACCTGACATTTTTGCGGGGGATTGCGCGCTTTGCACGTTGCGTGGGCTCAGGACTGTTTCCCGATCCGCCGGAACAGGGGGAAGGTCAGGGGCCAGATGGCGCCTGCAAAGACCACCATGCAGCAGTAGCGCACCGCGTTCCAGCCCAGGCCGCCGCCGAACAGGGCAAACAGGGCCTTCAGCCCGGAGCGGATGCCCACAATCAGGGCCAGCCCCAGCACCACCTTGAGCACCTGGCCCCAGAAGGGGGCTTTTTCGTCAAAGTGGGTGCGGGTCTCATCTACGTAATAGCTCACCAGCAGACCTACCAGGGCCCCCAGCAGGGAGTAGCCGTTTTTCACGCCCTCGGCGTAGTTGTCGGGGTCGATGTCGTCGGGGAAGTGGAAGAGATTCACAAACAGCACATAGCCCACCGCCACCACCAGCATGGCGCCGATGACGGCGTACATGACACGGCTTTGGGTGCGGGCTTTTTCCATAATGGGGTACATCACCAGCACCAGTACCCCGGCGATGACCAGGGAGACCAGCACGTCGCTGGGGTAGTGAGCGCCCAGATACATCCGGGAAAAGGCAATCAGCCCTGCCAGCACCAGGGCGCAGATCCGCACCCAGCGCCGCCGGGTAAACCGGGCAATGCCGCCAAAGGTGCCCACTGCGTTTTGGGTGTGTCCGCTGGGGAAGCTGTAGCCTGTGGCCCCGCCCCTGGCCGATTCCACCACCGTAAAGGTGGGGTCCTTCACCCAGGGCCTGGGCACACGGAACAGCAGCTTCAGCAGCTGGTTCAGCATGGTGCCGAAAAAGCCCACTGCCAGGATGAAATAGCCCTTGTACTTGTCCACACACCAGAAAATCACCAGGGCGACGACCATAAAGACCAGTTCCTCGCCGCAGGTGGTAATGGCCTGCATGATCCAGTTCAGCGCCGGGACCCGCAGACTCTCCAACAGTTTCAAGAATGCCATAGAGTGCCTCCTTTGCTTCGATTGGACGTATTATACCACAATCCTGCGTTTTTTGGAAGCGGAAATACAAATTTACTTGTCAGTAGGGGAAATCTGTGGTAAAATGCAAAAAAGAGAACAAGCATGGAGGCGAATATTGTGTTTTTGGATCGTGAACGCTATCAATACCGCAAGCGCCAGCTGGTTGAGGTGATCTGTCAGCTCCGGTTCCCCACCATTCTGTCCATCGGGGCCCGTGAACCCGTGGACTTCCAGGAGGCCATCCGGCGGGAATTCCCCCAGTACAAGCGGCTGCAGGAGCAGCCTGCCCCCAAGGTCTCCGGCACCCCCGGCCACATGAAGGTGGAGGAGGCCCAAACCGTCATCAACTACCAGTTTCTCTCTGCCGACGGCCGGTGGAAGGTCAACCTGACCAACAGCTTCATTGCCCTGGCAACCCCGGCCTACACCCGCTGGGAGGACTTTGCCGCCAAGCTGGACATGATCCTGGCCCAGTTCATTCCCATCTATCAGCCGGCCTATTTTGAGCGGGTGGGCCTGCGGTTCATCAACGTGATTTCCCGCCGGGATCTGGGGCTGGAGGGGGTTCCCTTCCGCGAGCTGATCCAGCCGGGCTATCTGGGCCTTCTGGGCGAGGATGACGTGAACGAGCAGTCCTTTGCCCGCTCCGGCCAGGACATTGAGCTCCAGCTCTCCGGCGGCTGCCGGGTCAAGCTCCACGCCGGCCCCGGGATGCTCCAGCGGGGAAAGGTCAAGGATGACGAGGTGAAGTTCATTCTGGACAACGACGTGTTCATGCTGGGCAAGCTGCCCATGAACCAGTGCGCCCCGGCGCTGAACACCGTTCACATCCAGGCCGACCGCCTCTTTGCCGGCGCCATCACCCAGCAGCTCCACCAGGCCATGGAGCCGGAGGAGATCTGACCTGCGCATACAGCACAACCGCCCTGTCCGGGCGGTTGTGTTTTTTTTGCGCGCCGTGGCCCGGCTTTGCCGGCGCTCAGCGGCGGGATTTGCGGCTCTTGTAATCCCGGTGGATGTTGTCGCTCCAGTTTGCGGCCAGAGGGGCGCCGGAGCGGAAGCTGCAGGCGGCCTGGGCCACGGTCTCATAGAGCACCTCGGTGCCCTGGGTGTCGGCGTGGTAGTTCACTGCGTTGGTGGGCTTGATGCCGATGCGCCCGGCAGTGCCCACGGCGTCAATGTTGGCCGCCACAAAGAGGAATTCCCAGCCCTCCGCCTCCTGCTCCCGGATCAGCCGGCGGACCTGGTCGGCGGTGTACCGGCTGCTGGCGTTCTCCATGCCGTCGGTGGTGATGACAAACAGGGTCTTCTCCGGCACGTCCTCGGGCCGGGCGTATTTGTGGATGTTGCGGATGTGGCGCACCGCGTCGCCGATGGTGTCCAGCAGGGCGGTGCAGCCCCAGCACTGGTAATCCTGCCGGGTCATAGGGGCCACCTTGTCCAGGGGCAGCCGGTCGTGAATCACCTGGGCCTGGTTGCTGAACAGCACTGTGGAGACCAGGGCCTCCCCGGGGGCCTGCTTCTGCTTTTCCAGCATGGCGTTGAACCCGCCGATGGTGTCGGCCTCCAGCCCTGCCATAGACCCGCTGCGGTCGAGAATGAATACCAGCTCAGTGCAATTGTGTTTCATGATAAGTCCCTCCGTAAATAAAATGTGGTTTGTTCTCTTGACATCCACATTCTAGCACGGCGGGGCAGGGGAATGGTCGCCCGTCGGGCGACATTTCAAATAAAATACGCGGCCGAACTACCTCGGCCGCGTATTTGCTCTTGGCGTGGGTCCGCTGGTTTTCCAGCTGCATCTCCACGCCCTCCTCGGTGATCTCCAGGGTGGCCTGGTACAGTGCCTGGGCCATCTCAGCCGTGGCCCTGGCCGTAGTAGGCGTTGGGGCCGTGCTTGCGCATATAGTGCTTGTCCTGGATCCGCTGGGGCGCGGGGGCGGCGTTGGGGTTCACCTGACGGGTCAGAATGCCCATCTTGGCTACCTCCTCCAGCACCACGGCGTGGTACACCGCCTTGGCGGCGTCCTTGCCCCAGGTGAAGGGGCCGTGGCTGTGGCAAATCACCGCGGGCACCGCGTTGGGATCAATGCCCCGCTGCCGGAAGCACTCCACGATGGTGTGGCCGGTGTTGAGCTCGTAGCCGGCGTCCAGCTCCTCCTGGGTCAGGTGGCGGGCGCAGGGAATGGGGCCGTAGAAGTAGTCGGCGTGGGTGGTGCCGTAGCAGGGGATGTCCTCCCCGGCCTGGGCCCAGGCCACGGCATAGGGGCTGTGGGTGTGGACAATGCCGCCGATTTCTGGGAATGCGTTGTACAGCACCATGTGGGTCAGGGTGTCGGAGGAGGGATTGAGCCGGCCCTCCACCTTGTTGCCCTTCAGATCCATGACCACCAGGTCCTCGGGCTTCAGCACGTCATAGTCTACGCCGGAGGGCTTGATGACAAACAGGCCCGCCTCCCGGTCGATGCCGCTGACGTTGCCCCAGGTGTAGGTGACCAGGCCCCGCTGGGGCAGCTCCATATTGGCTTCGTAAACTTTCTTTTTGAGTTCTTCCAGCATTTCGGTGTTCCTCCTAAAAATAATGTGTCAGATTACTCGGTGATGGTATACATGGCCACCTCGTCGATCTCCCGGTTGGTGCCTACCAGCACGTCCTGGCCGGCCTGGTTCACAAAGTGCATCAGGTTGGCGCAGCCGGTGGCCACAGGAGGCTTAAAGAGGAAGGTGCCATCCTCGCAGCCCACCACAGCGGCGTCATAGCCGTCCACGCGGATCTGGCTGTAGCCGTGGTTGCGCAGCATATCGGTCATCACGGGCTCCAGGGTGAGGGTATGGTCGGCGTTGAATACAGACAGGTCGCCGGGCAGCACAGAGCCGTAGCAGGCGCCGGGGAAGCGCCAGTCGTTTTTATACTCATGGCCGGACTTCAGGCAGCACACCAGCAGATAGTTCACACCGTTGCGCTGCAGAATGCCGAAGCGGTGGACAAAGGGAGCCTCGCACAGGGTGCGGATGTCCCAGCCGCCCTCCTCCTTGGCGGTGACAATGACGATTTTCGCCTCTGGCGTATTTTTTCACAGTGCTCCCTCACATCGTTCATGTTCTTTTCGGCAAAGGCAAGAAACAAAACGAACTGTGTGAGCTCATTTCATTATATACGATCCCTTCCGGATTTGCAAGAGCATTCCTCTTTGCTCTGCCCTGCCTGCGCTCTTGCAGGCAATTGACAATCGGCAGCTGCCATGTTATAATTGAAACGTATTTGTGGGTAGGAGGGAATCGCCATGAGGCGAGACCGCCATACTGTTGCCATGCGCAACCTCATGGAGGTGCGGGCCGACAAGGCCTTTTTGGGCTGCACCGGCATCTCTCCCGACGGGGAGATTCTCTGCAGTATCCCGGCGGAGCTGGGCATCAATGAGGCCATGATTGCCCATGCCGACGAATACTTCATCCTGGCGGACTTCACCAAGGTAGGCAAGACCAGCGCCTACGCCAGCTTCCACCTGGAAAAGAAGGGTACCGTCATCACCGACGCCCTTGCGCCGGAGAAGGTGGTGGCCCAGCTCCGGGCCGCAGGGATGAAGGTGGTTCAGGTTCGCGCCTCTGATCTGAACCAGACCAAAAAAGTACCTGTATAACGAAAGGACACTCTGTTCCATGCGATATGACGCAATCTTCTTTGACCTGGACGGCACGGTGGTAGACTCTTTACAGGACATTGCCGATGCCGTCAACCACACCATGCGGCACTTCGGCCTGCCGGAGCACCGGGCGGAGAGCCTGCGGCCGCTGCTGGGCTGGGGCGCCGGACATCTGCTGGAAATGCTGCAGCCCCGGCCGGACCCGGCGCAGCTGCAGCAGCTGCTGGACCACTACCGTCCCTATTACGCCCGGCACACCGCGGATAAAACCCAGCCCTTCCCGGGCATTCTGCCCATGCTGGCCCGGCTGAGGGCCGACGGCCTGGTGCTGACTATCCTCTCCAACAAGCCGGACAGCGCCGTCCAGCCCCTGGCGGAAAAATACTTCAACCCCTATATGGCCCTGTGCCTGGGGGAGCGGGAGGGAGTCAGACGCAAGCCGGCGCCGGATATGGTGCTGGACTGTGCCGCCCGACTGGAGATTGCCCCGGCCCGCTGTCTCTACGTGGGGGACTCTGAGGTAGACATCCAAACCGCCCAAAACGCCGGCACAGACTGCCTGTGTGTCAGCTGGGGCTTCCGCAGCCGGGCCCAGCTGGAGGCTGCCGGCGCCCGGTGGATCGTGGATACCCCCGACGCGCTGGTGGAATTTGTTGAAAAAAGCTGAACCAATCCCCGCGGACAGCACGCCTGTCCGCGGGGATTTGATGTCTAGGCCCCCAGCAGCACCTGGTCAAAGGCAAAAAGGGCCTCGTTGATCTGGAAGATGTCGTAGTTTCCCTGCCGGATAAAGTACTCGATGATCACGTCAAAGGCACTGCTGTGGGACAGGGCGTACCCCGCCTTGGCCAGCAGCTGTCCGGTCTGGTCCAGGTCCAGCTCCAGGGCGATGGCAAAGGCCACAGCCGTGGGCTTGGAAGGCCGGTAGGCCGGGTTGCTCCGGATTTTGGAAAAGAGCTTGCGGTCCACATTGGCCTTTTTGTAGCACTCGCTGTCCTTCATACCGGCCTGGTCAATCATCCGCAGCAGGGCCTGGGAGAAGCTCTCGTCCAGCTGTCGCAGGGCCTGCTCCAGGGACGGGGGCACCGCGGCGTCGGCAGGGGCTTTCTTCCGGGGCAGAACCGGCTGCCGCCCCGCCTTGGCGGGGGCGGGCATAGAGGGCGCCGCCATGGGCGCGCCGAAGGAAGCGGACGGGGCAGGGCGGGGCTGTGCCGGCCTGCTGTGGGGCGGAGGCGCAGCGCCGGAAAGAGATGCGGTTTCCTCCCGGCTGTCCCACAGAGGCATGGGGCCCGGGGCGGCACTGTACAGGCAGGCGCTGTTTTCCCGGGCGGGGCCCAGCTCGGCGTCGGTGATCAGGCTTTGGATCTCCTCAAACCGGCCCAGGCTGAGCCGGTAGATCTCCCGGCTGTAGACCACCAGGGTGATCCGGGTCTCATGGGTCAGGGAAAAGGGCCGCAGGACGCTGTTGGCAATCTCCAGGGCCAGATCCCCTGGGAAGCCCATGCTCCCGGCCCCCAGCACAGGGATGGCCAGGTGCTCCACCCGCTTTTTCTCCGCCAGCTCCAGCGCGCTGCGGTAGCACCCTGCCAGCCGGGCCGCCTCGCCGGCGCCGCCGCCCTCCCAGCGGGGCACCGGGGTGTGGATGATCCACCGGCAGGGCAGACGGTAGCCCCGGGTCAGTACCGCCCCGCCCTCCTCACAGGGGGCCAGGGCCCTGCAGGCCCGCTCCAGCCGGGGCCCTGCGGCCTGTCGGATGGCGGCGTCGGTGCCGCCGCTGCCGCTGAGCCAGCTGTCCGTGGGACAGACAATGGCATCCGCGGGAAAGGCCGTCAGATCGGCTCGTACGATGGAAAATGGCATTCCGCATCCCCTCCTTTTTCCTTTATCCTAGCACAAAGCCGGATATTTCGCAAGAGTTTCACGGTTTTATCAAATCTTAAGGATTGATTTTCAAGGGTTTCTGTGGTATGGTATTGAGACAAAACACAAAATCTGCCGAATTTTTCAGGCAGATTGGCCCATAACTACAACTGGTGGTGATTGCTTGAAACGGAAACTGCAAATCTCCGCCGCCCTGCTGGTGGCGGCGGCTCTGCTGCTGTCGCTGGTCGGCTGCAGCCGCAGCCAGACCCCCGACGCGGACGCCGACGCCCTGCAGGCGGGGCTGGAATTCCTGGCCGCCCAGGAGACCAAGGACCCCGGCACCGTGGACGCCGTGCTCAAGGCCCGGCGGGAGGAGGCCCTGGCCAAGGAGCGGGAGGAGACCCTGCAAAAGCTCTACAGCGGCGAAATTGACGTCTGGTCCCTGTTTGAGGACTATGTGGTCCTGGGCGATTCCCGTGCGGTGGGCTTTTACTATTACGACTATCTGGAAGAGAGCCGCACCCTGGCCGACGGCGGCGAGACCATCCGCAACGTGGCGCTGCGGATGGATTCCATCAAGGCCCTGAATCCCTCCTACATTTTCCTGTGCTTTGGGCTCAACGACGTGAGCATCGGCTATTGGGACACCCCGGCGGAATACGCCGCGGAGTTTTTAGAGGTGGTACAGGATCTGAACACCCAGCTGCCGGAGGCCACTGTGGTGGTGTCCTCCATCCTCCCGGCTAAGGACCCGGCCTTTGAGCGGTCCTCCAAGTGGCGGGAGATCCCGGAGTACAGCGCCGCAGTGGAGCAGATGTGCCAGGAAAACGGAATTATTTTTGTAAACAATGACCAAACTGCCGCGGAGCATATGGATCTCTGGGACTCCGACGGCATCCATCTGGGCAAGACCTTCTACCCCTATTGGGGGGCCAACCTGATTGCCGCCGTGCTGGAGCACGCCGGCCCGGAGGAGGGGGTCACATTGCCCGAACAGGAGGAAACCGATGAAGACGCTGACACTTGAGCTTCTGCGCTGGCTGGCTGTGGCCGGGGCCCTGGTGCTGCTGCTGGTGCTGGGGGGCAGAGATAAGATCTCCCAGGCCGAGCCCCAGGCAGTGGAGCAGGCAGTGGTCCAGTGCCTGGACATGGACCAGATGCAGCAGGCGGACAACCAGATGATCAAGCGGCTCTATGGCCTGGCCCCCGGGGACTTTGAGGGCTGCGTGCTCTACTATCCCACCACCAACATGGGGGCGGAGGAGCTGCTCATTGTGAAGCTGGCGGATGTGAGCCAGCAGCAGGCGGTGGCCCAGGCCATAGAGCGCCGGCTGGAAACCCAAAAGGCCAGCTTTGACGGCTACGGCATTGCCCAGTACGACCTGCTCACCAACCACGCGGTGACCGAGCTGCGGGGCAACTATGTGCTCTTTGTGGTCAGCGCCCGGGCAGAGGAAGCCCGGGCCGCCTTCCTGGCGGCGCTGTAGAGGAGGGCAGGGATATGGCATTCAGTACGCTGTTCTTCCCCTTTGTCTTTCTGCCCATCGCCCTGGGCCTGTATGCGATCACGCCCCGCCGGCTCAAGAATCTGGTCCTGGTGCTGGAGAGCCTGGTGTTCTTCGCCTGGGGCAACCCGGTGTACGTGGTGTTGATGCTGCTGTTCATCGCCTTCCACTATTTCACCGGGCTGGAGCTGGAGCGCCTGGGGCAGCGCAGCCACGCCCTGGCTCAGCTGGTGCTGGTGTCGGCAGTGGCGGTGGATCTGCTGGCCCTGGGCTATTATAAATACTACGGCTTCCTGGCCGGGGAGCTCTCCGCCCTGGTGGGGGGCACCGGCAAGGTGCAAACCCTGGCCGCCCCCATCGGCATTTCCTTCTTCACCTTCTCGGCCCTGTCCTATCTGTTTGACGTCTACCGGGGCAAGACTGAGGCGGCCCGGAACGTGATTGATTTCAGCCTGTACATCAGCTTCTTCCCCAAACTGGTCTCCGGCCCCATTGCCGCCTGGCATGACATGGCCCCCCAGCTGCGGGACCACCCCATCCGCCGCTACAAGCTCTCCTCAGGGGCCAGGCGCTTTGTGGTGGGTCTGTGCAAAAAGGTGCTGCTGGCCAACACCCTGGGCACCACCTTTTATGCCCTGTCTGCCATGCCGGTGGAGTCTCTGTCGGTGCTGGGGGCATGGCTGGGGGCACTCAGCTACAGCCTGATGCTCTATTTTGACTTCAGCGGATACTCTGACATGGCCATCGGCCTGGGGGAGATTTTCGGCTTTACCCTGCCGGTCAACTTTGACTATCCCTACGCCGCCCAGTCCATCACAGATTTCTGGCGGCGGTGGCACGCCTCTCTGGGCGCCTGGTTCCGGGACTACGTGTACATCCCCCTGGGGGGCAGCCGGGCGGGCACCGCCCGCACCATTCGCAACCTGCTGGTGGTCTGGCTGCTCACCGGCATCTGGCACGGGGCCAGCTGGGCCTTTGTGGCCTGGGGCCTGTACCACGGGGTGCTGCTGATTTTGGAAAAGTTTGTCTTCCGCCGGGTGTTGGAGCATATCCCCGGCTTTGTGCGCCGGGTGCTCACCCTGGTGCTGGTGGTGCTGGGCTGGGTGTTCTTCTTCTCACCCACCCTGGGCAGCGCCCTGGGCTGGCTGGGCAGACTCTTTGGCGCGGGGGGCGCCCCGCTGGCAGACGCTGCCGCCCTGTACCATCTGGCAAGCTGTTGGAAGGTGCTGCTCCTGGGCGCCGTGGGCGCCATGCCGGTGGCAGGCCTTTTGGGCAACAACCTGATCCGTCAGCGGACGCCCCTGTGGCGGGTGCTGTCGGTGGTGGTGTTCGGGGTGCTGCTGTATTTCTGCGTGGCAGGAATGCTGTCTGACACCTATACGTCCTTCCTCTATTTCCAATTCTAAGGGGGTGCCGCCATGGATTCACAAGAACGCAAACGTCGCATTGCTGCCCGGCAGGCGGCCGCCCGCCGCAACCGGGTCAACCAGGGGCTGTATCTGGGCGTCCTGCTGGCAGGGCTGCTGGTGGTGCTCACCCTGGCCACCTTCTTCGGCACCGACCGGGAGTATTCCGAGTCTGAAAACCGGATGCTGGCCCAGCGCCCGGCCTTTTCTGCCGCGGCCCTGGCGGACGGCAGCTGGTTTGCCGGCCTGGAGGACTGGTTTGCCGACCAGTTCACCGGCCGTGACGGCTGGATCAGCGCCAACCTCTCTCTCCGCCGCGCCCTGGGCCAGCAGGAGAACGGGGGCGTGTATCTGGGCAAGGACGGCTATCTGATTCAGCAGCCGGAGACGCCCAACCAGCCGGCCCTGGACCGGAATCTTGCAGCCATCAACGCCTTTGCCGCCGCCCACCCGGACCTGTCCTGCCGGATGACCCTGGTGCCCAACGCGGTGTCCATCCTGGCGGACAAGCTGCCCGCCAACGCCCCGGCGCCGGACCAGCAGGCCCAGCTGGAGACCATCCGGTCCAGTCTCACAGGGGTGGACTTTTTGGACGTGACCCAGGCCCTGCAGGCCCACGCAGACGAGGCGCTGTACTACCGCACGGACCACCACTGGACCAGCCTGGGCGCCAGCTATGCCTTTGCGGCCATGGCCCAGGGGCTGGAGATCGCCCAGCCGGTGACCGAGTATGACATCTACACCGTGTCCAACACCTTCCAGGGCACCCTGGCCTCCAAAAGCGGCTGCCATGACAGCTATGATACCGTCCAGCTCTATGTGCCCCGGGCCCAGGTGGACTACAAGGTCACCTATGCCAGCAGCCAGACGGTCACCGCCACGCTCTATGACCGCACCGCCCTGGAGAGCAAGGACCACTACACCGTGTTCTTCGGCGGCAACCACCCCCGGGTGGACATTGACACCACCGCCGAAACCGGCAAAAAGCTCCTGCTGTTCAAGGACTCTTACGCCAATTGCTTTGTCCAGTTTCTGACTCCCTATTACGAGACCATCGTCATGGTGGACCCCAGATACTATTACGACAACATTGACACCCTAATCAAGCAGGCAGGCATCACCGAAGTGCTCTATCTGTATAATCTGGACACCTTCCAGACCGACACCTCCCTGGCCGACGTGCTGGAGACCACTGAGAAGTAATACGTTTAACGCCATTCCCCGGTCCGTTTTGACGGATCGGGGACTTTTTGTGCTGCTATGGTGGTCTGAAGCAGCATAGTACCCATGTACGTGAAAAAATATTCCATAAAAAATACATAAAAATTACAAATTCCTATTGCAATATCCACAAAAAGCTGCTATAGTCAACTTGGTAAACGTTTTCATATCCGCCAAAAAACATATCAGGAAAGGAGACTCAAACCATGCAACGTAGGATTCCAACCCAGCGTATCCTGGCACTGGCTGTGGCGCTGGCACTGCTGGTCTCTCTGATGAGCGGCGTCATATCCACCACACCCAAAGCAAGTGCGGCAGCCTCCACCATTTCCAACAGCAGTCTCAGCGCCCAGATCGGCGATCTGGGCCAGATCTCGGTACTCAACATTGTCAACAATCCAGCCAGCATCAACTTTGTCCTGCCTAATACGGAGAGCAACCAGAACAACACGGCCCACCAG
>CAMOKD010000033.1:0-23168 GCA_946617435.1 uncultured Clostridia bacterium
CGCAATTCCTGCACGGAACATTCTTCAATCTTTCTATGGGAGTTCAGTATAAGACTGCAACGTGCACAAGCCGGCCTGCCCCGACAGGGGCGGGCCGGCTTGTGTCTGCGGACCCATAGGCGCAAAAAAGGCGCGCCGCATTGCTGCGGCGCGCCGGATTTTCACTTAGAAGGGCTCTTCCTCGTCGTCATCGTCAAACTCGAATTCCAGGGTTTCGCCGCACTTGGGGCACTTGATGCTGTCTTTGCTCAGCTCTTCCTCAGACAGCTGCAGCACCTCGCCGCACTTGGGGCAGGTGACCTCGTACTCCACCTCGTCGTCGTAGTCGAAGTCGTCCTCGTCGCCGAAATCGTAGTCGGGCTCGTCATCCAGATCGTCGAACTCGTCGTCGTCCTCGTCGTCGTCCATCAGGAACTCGTCAATGGCGTCCAGGTTTTCTTCAATCTCGTCCAGCTCGTCAGACACCGCAATGGCGTTGTCCTCCAGGTCGTCCACGGCGACGGCCATATCCTGGAGCAGTTCCACCACTTTCGCCAGAAGGCGGTTTTCGTCCTTTTCGGTGTCAAGCTTGATGCCGTCCATCAGTCCCTTGAGGTATGCTGCTTTTTCGGATAATGTCATGGTGATTGCTCCTTTCTTTTTTGAACGTGGTAATGAGGCCAGCAGGGCTTAGCCCTTGGCGCGGCCCATGTACTCGCCGGTACGGGTGTCGATCTGGATGAGGTCGCCTTCGTTGATGAACAGGGGGATCTTCACCTCGGCGCCGGTTTCCAGGGTGGCGGGCTTCAGAGTGTTGGTGGCAGTGTTGCCGGCCAGGCCGGGCTCAGTGTGGGTGACCTCGAGAATCACGAAGTTGGGGCACTCCACGCCAAACACGTTGCCCTTATAGGAGAGCAGGGTGCACTCTTCGTTTTCCTTGACGAACTTGAAGGCATCGGGCAGGGTATCCTTGCTCAGGGGGACCATATCGAAGGTCTCGTTGTCCATGAAGTAGTACAGGTCGCCGTCGTTGTAGCTGTAGGCCATCTTCTTGCGCTCAACAAAGGCCTCCTCGAACTTGGCAGTGGGGTTGAAAGAGGTCTCGGTGACGCCGCCGGTGATGATGTTTTTCATCTTGGTGCGCACAAATGCCGCGCCCTTGCCGGGCTTGACGTGCTGGAACTCCACGACTTGGAAGATCTTGCCGTCCATCTCAAAGGTTTTACCGTTTCTGAAATCGCCTGCGGTAATGGTTGCCATATATGTTTCCTCCAAACGAAAAAAATATACAAAATGCGGAATCTCGCCTTTTCACTCCTACAGTATACTATAATTACCTCCGCTTTGCAAGTATTTTTGTAAAAATCTGCAAAGCATTCTGGGCCGGCGCCCCTTTACGGGCTGCCCTGCCCGGAGTTTTTGCCCATAGCCAGCCAACTGCAGGTTTTGCGCGCCCGGGAAAAAGGCATCCCCGACACCGCATAGCAGACCCACGGTACCGTGCACAGGGTTTTGCTCAGCAGCCAGCTGACCACCAGGATCCCGGCCGTGGCCGCCAGGACTCCGCCCAGATTCCTCGGGGCCAGGCCCAGGCTCCCTGCCAGGCTGAGCAGCAGATTGTGGCTGAGATAGATGGGCATGGACAGCTCCACCACTCCCAGCCGGCGCAGCAGCGCCACAGGCCGGTCCAGATTTTGCTTGGCCAGCAGGAACAGGCAGGCCGCCAGCAGCAGCTCATATCCCCCGCTCTGCCTTTGAAACACTGCCGTGTAGACCCCAGCCTGCTTGGTTTTCCACCAGGTACCCAGGGTAATCACCGCCAGCAGCAGGCCCGCTGCGCCCAGCAGCAGAGCATTGGGCACCCGCCGCTTGAACCGAGCCAGATAATACCCCAGCAGAAAACTGAACAGGTGGCCCTGCAGCAGCTTCAGCTCCTCCGCCAGATCCAGGCTGAGATAGGGCAGCCATGCGGCAGGCACCAGCGCCTTGACCATCTCCAGCAGGGTCACCGCCCCTATCATCCCAAGCAGATACCGCTCTCCGGTACGGTCAAGGCTGTGCACCAATCGGTACAGCAGCGGAGAGAGTACATACATGGCCGCCAGGGTATACAAATACCAAAAATGGACATACACCGGCCCGCTGACGCCGGACAGCGCCAGCTTCGCTGCCGCGGCCAGGCTGCCGCGCTCCCGGCAGGTAAGCCACAGGGCCGCAACCACCGTCCAACAGGCCAGCGGGACCAGGAGCTTGGGCAGCCGCTTGCGAAACAGCACCCGCAGGTCCAGGGTCTTCGGCCCGGAGAGCAGCAGACTGCCGGACATCATAAAAAACAGGGGTACTGCGGTAAAGGCCAGGCTGGTCATGCCCGCCAGCACACCCCAGCCCAAATTCCGCGCCCCCCGCAGGGGGCCGGAGGCCGCGTGTGTCAGAATGACACAGGTCAGGGCAAACAAACGCAGCAGGTCAAAGTACCACACATGCCCTCTGTCCCGGGCAAGATTCTGTTCCATGATAGACGCCTCCGTCCGGTTTTGTTTCTGTGGCCATTATACCATATCCCTGTCTGTTTGCAAAGAAAAATCTCACGGCAGCCTGTTTTCACCGAAAGCAGGCCGGACAAGCTAGGCAAAACCCCGCCGGTGTCTGAATTTGTGACGCCGGCAGGGGTTTTGTCTATTTTATTTTCCGGGTAAATCCCGTATTTTGTGTATGCAATAAAAATGAGCCAAGAAAGGAACGATGGATATGCGTTTTTCCAAGGGGATCGTGAAGCTGCGGATCCCGATTTTAATTTTGACGCTGGTGCTGCTGGTGCCCGCTGTGCTGGGCATGCTGAACACCCACATCAACTACGATATGCTCACCTACCTGCCCCAGGAGATGGAGACCGTACAGGGCCAGGACATCCTGATGGAGGAGTTTGGCAAGGGCGCCTTCGCCTTTTTGATTGTGGAGGATATGCCGGCAGACCAGGTGTCTGCACTGAAGGGCCGGGTGGAGCAGGTGGAACACGTGGATTCGGTCATCTGGTACGACAGCGTGCTGGACCCCTCCGTGCCCATGGAGCTGCTGCCCGACCGGCTGTACAAGGAGTTCAACACCGACAACGCCACCATGATGGCCATCTTCTTTGACAGCTCCACCTCTGCTGACGAGACCATGGAGGCCATCCGGGAAATCCGGGCCCGGGCAGGCACGCAGTGCTTTTTATCCGGCATGTCCGCCCTGGTCACAGATCTGAAGGATCTGTGTGAGCAGGAGGAGCCCATTTACGTGGGCATTGCCGTGGCCCTGGCACTGGCCGCCATGATGCTGCTGCTGGACAACTGGCTGGTGCCACTGGTGTTTCTGGCCTCCATTGGGGCCATGATCCTGCTGAATCTGGGCACCAACTTCTTCCTGGGAGAGATCTCCTACATCACCAAGGCCCTGTCCGCGGTGCTGCAGCTGGCCGTGACCATGGACTACTCCATCTTCCTGTGGCACAGCTACAATGAAAACTGCCGCCACACCGACGACCACAAGGCCGCCATGGCCGGGGCCATCACCCAGACGCTCACCTCTGTGGTGGGCAGCTCGATCACCACCATTGCCGGGTTTATCGCCTTGTGCTTCATGTCCTTTACCCTGGGCAGAGACCTGGGCCTGGTGATGGCAAAGGGCGTGCTGCTGGGCGTGATCGGCTGCGTGACGGTGCTGCCGGCGCTGATTCTGGTGCTGGATAAGCCCCTGCAGGCCATGCACCACAGGCCGCTCATCCCCGATATGAGCCGGGCGGCCAAGGGTCTGGTCAAAATCTTCCCGGTGTTTCTGGTTTTGATGCTGGTGCTGGTGCCTCCCGCCTATTACGGCTACCGGCAGACCAACCGGGAGGTCTACTACGACATGGGCGCTGCCCTGCCCCAGCAGCTGCCGGTGGTCACCGCAAACCACAAGCTCTCTGACGAGTTCGGCGTGGCCTCCACCCACATGCTGCTGGTGCGCAGCGAACTGTCGGCGGACCAAAAACGGGCCATGTGCCGGGATATGGAACAGGTGGACGGCGTGAAGTATGTACTGGGCCTGGAGACCGTGGTGGGCGAAAACGTCCCCGTGGAGTTCCTGCCCGATTCCATCACCGCCAAGCTCCGGTCCGGAAGCTGGGAGCTGATGCTGATCAACTCCGAGTACCCGGTGGCCAGCGACACAGTGAACCAGCAAATCGATGAGCTGAATGCCATTTTAAAGCAGTATGACCCCCAGGGAATGCTCATCGGCGAGGCCCCCTGCACCAAGGATATGATTGAGACCACCGACCACGACTTCCAGGTGGTGAACCTGGTGTCCATCCTGGCCATTTTCCTGATCATCGCGGTGGTGGAAAAGAGCATCAGCCTGCCCTTTATCCTGATTGCCGTGATTGAGCTTGCCATCTTTATCAACCTGGGCCTGCCCCACTACACCGGTGTGCGCCTGCCCTTTATCGCCCCGATCTGCATTTCCACCATTCAGCTGGGCGCCACGGTGGACTACGCCATTTTGATGACCACCCGCTACAAGCAGGAGCGCCGGAGCGGCCGCTCCAGAGTCCAGGCTGTTGAGACCGCGCTGGCCACCTCCATCCCCTCGATCCTGGTGTCCGGGCTGGGCCTGTTTGCCGCCACCTTCGGTGTGGCATTGTACTCTGAGATCGATATGATCTCCTCCATGTGCGCGCTGATGGCACGGGGTGCCATTATCAGTATGTTCTGTGTTGTTTTGATCCTGCCCGCCCTGCTGATGCTGTGCGATCCTCTGATCCGCAAAACCACCTGGGGCATAAAAGAGAATTGAGGAGGTTTTTGTTATGAAGATTACCTTGAAAAAATTGCTGGCACTGGGCTTGAGCCTGTGCCTGATCTGCGGCTGCGGCGCCATGGCTGCTGCGGCCCTGCCCCATACGGAGCCCGCCGCCCCCGTCGTGTCCGCCCGGCGTGATGACCCGGAGACCCCCGACCAAACGGCGTCCCGGGAGCCCGACACCCTCTACGTCTTTGCAGACGCCCGGGGTGAGGTGAATAAGGTTATGGCCGGCGAGGAGACGGTGGATGCCGACTGCCCTGTGCAGACGGAGATCACCTACACCCTCGACGGCAAGGACGTCCGGCCGGAGCAGCTGGCCGGCCAGTCCGGCAAGGTCAGCATCCGCTATGCCTACACCACTGAGGAGACCTTCACCGCCCGGCTGGAGAATGGCAGCGTGGAGCTGCCCCAGCCCTATGCGGTGCTGACCGGTCTGATCCTGGACGATGCCCGCTTTTCCAACGTCCGCGTCAGCCACGGCAAGGTGGTAAACGACGGCAGCCGGGTGGTGGTGCTGGGCGTGGCCATGCCCGGCCTGGCCGAGGCCCTGGACGTGGAGGAGGAAACGCTGTCTATCCCCTCTGAGGTGGAAATCACCGCAGACGTCACAGACTTCCAGCTGGATATGAGCCTGTGCGTCATCACCAAGGAGCTGTTCACCGCCATTGACCCGGACCGGCTGACCAGCACCGACGAGCTGAAGGCCCAGCTGGAGCAGCTCTCTGACGGGATGGCCCAGCTGCTGGACGGGGCCGACCAGCTCTCCCAGGGGCTGGACACCCTGGAGGAGAAGTCCGGCCAGCTGGAATCCGGCGTGAACCAGATTGCCGACGGCGCCAATTCCGTCGCGGACGGGGCTGCCCAGCTGGACGCTGGCGCCGCCACCCTGCAGAGTGGGGCGGACAGCCTGTCCGCCGGGCTGAGCACCCTGGCCGGCAAGAGCAGCGATCTGAACGCCGGCGCTGCCCAGGTGTTCAACTCCCTGCTCAGTGCCGCCAACACCCAGCTTGCCGCCGCAGGGCTGCAGGTCTCCACCCTGACCATCGGCAACTATGCCTCGGTGCTGAACGGGGTTATCGCCTCGCTGGACAGCCAGGCGGTCTACGCCCAGGCACTGCAGCAGGTCACCGCTGCGGTGGAGGCCCAGCGAGACACCGTCCGGGCCGGGGTCACTGAGGCCGTCCGGGCCCAGGTGCAAGAGCAGGTAACCGAGGCCGTCCGGGCCCAGGTGAACCAGCAAGTGGCCGAGGCCGTGGAGGCCCAGGTCACCGAGCAGGTAATCCAGGCCGCCACCGGCATGAGCGCCCAGGATTACAACGCGGCTGTGGAGGCCGGGCTGGTAGATGAGGAAACCCAGGCCGCCGTACAAGCCGCCCTCACCGCCCAGCTGGGGTCTGAAGCCGTGCAGGCGCAGATTGCCGCCGCCCAGGAGGCCCAGATGGCCACTGACCAGGTGCAGGCGCTCATCGCCGACCAGCTGGAGGCCCAAATGGTGTCTGACCAGGTGCAGCAGCTGATTGCCGACAACACCGAGGCCCAGATTGCCAAGCTGATTGCCGACAACATGGAAAGCGACGCCGTGCAGGCAAAGCTGGCCGCCGCTTCAGAGGGCGCCCGGTCCGTCATGGCGCTGAAAACCTCTCTGGACAGCTACAACGCCTTCTACCTTGGGGTGCAGGCCTACACCGCCGGGGTAAACCAGGCCTCCCTGGGGGCTAAGGAGCTCAGCAGCGGCGCCGCCCAGGTGAAGGATGGCGCCGACGCCCTGCGGGCCGGGGCCGCCCAGCTTGCGGACGGCACCTCCACCCTCCGGTCCAATATGCCGGAGCTGCTGGACGGCGTGCATCAGCTGGCAGAGGGTGCCGCCCAGCTTGCAGACGGGCTGCACACCCTGGATGAGGAGGGCATTTCCAAGCTCACCAACCTGGGCCAGGATCAGTTGCTGCCCCTGCTGGATCGTCTCCAGGCGGTGGCAGAGGCCGCCCGGGAGGGCGAGAACGTCCGCTACCTGATGCGCACCGAATCCATCGGCTGAGCACTCCCCCGCCGCGCCCCCGCCGGGCGCGGCGGTTTTTTTATGAGACAGCAGGGGTCTCCGCCGGGGTAAGGAGGACCAGGCGGTCACCCCGGCACTCCAGCCGGACCTGATGCAGATCCGGCCGGGTCAGCAGCAGCCGGGCAAGGGGGTCCTCCACCAGGTTCTGCACCAGGCGGCGGACCTGGCGTGCCCCGGCGGGGTGGTGCAGACTCTTCGCCGCCAGCAGGGCGGTCACGTCCCCCGCCAGCTCCACCTGCAGCCCTGCCTGGCTGGCCCGGTCCAGTGTCAGCCCCAGCTGCTGCCGGGCCACCTGGGTCAGAGCCTCCAGGTTCAGAGGGCGCAGCTGGGCCACCGCATCCAGCCGGCTGAGCAGCTCCGGCGGGAACCAGCGCTCCAGCCGCTGCTCCAGGGGGTCGGCATTCCCCTGCCGGGCAAAGCCTGCCCCGGCCCCGGTGACGCCGGCGTTGGTGGTCATGACCACCAGGGTGTTGCGGAAATCTGCCACCCGGCCCTGGGCATCGGTCAGGCGGCCCTCCTCCAGCAGCTGGAGCAGCAGGGCCCAGACCTCCCGGTGGGCCTTTTCCAGCTCGTCCAGCAGCACCAGGCTGTAGGGCGAGCGGCGCACCGGCTCGGTGAGCTGTCCCCCCTGGCCGTGGCCCACGTAGCCCGGGGGCGCCCCCAGCAGGCGGGAAACCGCATGGGGCTCGGCGTACTCAGACATATCCAGGCGGATCACGCTGTCGCGCCTGTGAAAGACCAGCTCCCCCAGGGCCCGGCACAGGGCGGTCTTCCCCACTCCCGTGGGCCCGCAGAGCAAAATGGCCGCCACAGGTCGGTCGGGCCCGGCCAGCCCGGCCCTGCCCCGGCGCACCGCGGCGGCCACCGCCGCAAGGGCCTCCGTCTGCCCCGCCACCCTGCGGGCCAGGGCTTCCTCCAGCCCTATAAGACCCGAGCGCTCAGCCCCGGTGAGCTCTCCCGCGGGGATCCCCGTCCGGGCCTGGAGCCGCAGGGCAATGTCCCCTGCCCCCACCTGAGCGGCAGAGCCGGTGAGCCCGGCGGCGGAGGCAGCCTCATCCACCAGGTCGATGGCCTTATCCGGCAGGTACTGGGCCGGCAGATATCGCACCGAGAGCCCTACCGCTGCCTCCAGGGCAGGATCTGTGATCCGCACCCGGTGGTGCGCCTCCAGCCCCGGGCGCAGCCCCCGGAGGATTTCCAGGGTCTCGGCCCGGGTGGGCTCCTCCAGGCGCAGGGGACGGAAGCGGCGGCTCAGGGCCCCGTCGGGTTCAATGTGCCTGCGATACTCCTCCGGGGTGGTAGCTCCGATGAGCTGAAGCTCTGAGCGGCTGAGCGCGGGCTTGAACAGGTTGGAGGCGTCAATGGCCCCCTCCGCGGCGCCGGCCCCCACAATGGTGTGCAGCTCGTCCACAAAGAGAATCACGTTGCCTGCCCGGCGGATCTCCGCCAGCAGATCCCGGACCCGCTCCTCAAACTCCCCCCGGTACTTGGTGCCGGCAAGCAGACTGGCCAGATTGAGACTGAACAGCCGCTTGCCCGCCAGCTGGGGCGGCACCAGGCCCCGGCAGATCCGCAGGGCCAGAGCCTCCACCAGGGCGGTCTTCCCCACCCCGGGCGGGCCGATGAGGGCAGGGTTGTTCTTCTGCTTCCGGCAAAGGATCCGAATCATCTCCTCCAGCTCCGCCCGGCGGCCCAAAAACGGGTCCTGCCGGGGGCAGTCCCGGCTGAGCTCCAGGGCAAATTGTTCCAATAGTCGCAACGGTACTTCCTCCTGTATGGGTTGTGGGCGCCAGCGCAAAAGCCTGGCCCGAGACGGCCCAGGCACCAGGGCCCGGACCGCAGGGTCTTGCAGCAAAAGGCGAACCAGGGCAGGCGCATCCAGCAGGACCTCTCTGCCGGCCGCCCGGCGCAGCAGCCGGCGCAGCGCCGGTGAGAGCCCCGCGCACCGCCCCGGATCCCCCGGGGGCGGGCCGGGGCAGAGCGCTGCCAGGGCCGGCGGCATGTCCGGCCGCTCCAGCAGCGCCCGGAGCAGATCCTCCGGCGCCAGCAGCGTCCCGCCCCGGCCGGCACACAGCGCGCCGGCCCGGACAAAGAGCCGGCGCACCGGCTCGGTGAGAATCGGTTTTCGCATTTCATCCTCCGACGGGGCATTGATTTCACACCGGAGTATGGCCGGCTGCAGGAGGAAATAAACGAATTGCGAAAATTTTTCGTTTTTCCCGAAAACCCCATTGCATTTTTTCAAAAACGTGCTAGAATATAAGCGCAACAACAGCAACCACACTTCATACAAGGAGGAAGAATCATGGCTTATACCATTACCGACGCTTGCGTCAAGTGCGGCACCTGTGCCGATACCTGCCCCCTGGGCATCATCTCCGAGGGCGAAGACAAGTACGAAATCGACGCTGAGCAGTGCATCGAGTGCGGCTCCTGCGCCAGCGCTTGCCCTGTTGAGGCAATCGAGCTCTAAGTCTTGTTGTAACAAAAGGGTCTGTGCCTTGGCACAGGCCCTTTTGCTACAGAAAGGAATGCCATGGAAGCTGAATTTCTCCGGCGTGATCTGGCCCTGCTGCAGTCACAGCAGGTGTTTCGCCTGGGCACCGACGCCATGGTGCTGGCCCATTTTGTCCGGGTGGAGCCCCGGGCCCGGGTGTGTGACCTGTGCGCCGGGGGCGGGGCGCTGAGTCTGCTGCTGCTGGCCGCCGACCCCACCCTGCACATCACCGCCCTGGAGCTTCAGCCCCAGGCGGTGGCGCTGATGGAGCAGTCTGCGGCCCGGAACCGGCTGGGCGCACAGCTGACACCCCTGCAGGGGGATGTGCGGCAGATCCGCACCCTGCTGCAGCCGGGGAGCTTCCGCCATGTGGTGTGCAACCCGCCCTATTACCCCGTGGGCGCCGGCTTTGCCGCAGGCGACCCCGCCATGGCCATTGCCCGGACGGAGCTGTGCTGCACCCTGGAGGATGTAGTCCTGGCAGCAGCCTGGCTGCTGCCCACCGGGGGCAGCCTGTGGATGGTCCACCGGCCGGAGCGGCTGACAGATCTGCTGTGCGCCCTGCGCGCCCATGATCTGGAGCCCAAGCAGCTGCAGCTGGTCTGCCACCGGCCCGGCAGCCTGCCTGCCATGGTGCTGGTGCAGGCCGTACGGGGCGGCAGGCCGTCTTTGCGCTGCCAGGCCCCCCTGGTGCTGCGCCGGGCTGATGGCAGCCCCACAGAGGAATATCTTGAGATTTATCACATGGCTGCCCCAGAGGAGGAAACATCATGAACGGAACGCTCTACCTGGTCCCCACCCCCATCGGCAACCTGGGGGATATCTCCCAGCGCTGTGTACAAACCCTGGCCGAGGCGGATTTCATTGCCGCTGAGGACACCCGGGTCTCGCTAAAGCTGCTGAACCACCTGGGACTGAAAAAAACGCTGGTCAGCTATCACGAGCACAACAAGGCCGAAAGCGGCCCGAAAATTCTCGCCCGGCTACAGGCCGGGGAGACCTGCGCCCTGGTGACAGACGCAGGCTGCCCCGCCATCTCCGACCCCGGGGAGGATCTGGTGCGCCTGTGCGCCGGGGCCGGGGTGCCGGTGTGTGCCCTGCCGGGGCCCTGCGCCGCCATTACGGCGCTGAGCGTATCTGCACTGGCCACCCGGCGGTTTGTGTTTGAGGGCTTTTTGCCCACCCAGAAGAAGGAACGCCGCCAGCGACTGGAGGCCCTGGCCCGGGAGGAGCGCACCGCCATTGTCTACGAGGCGCCCCACCGGCTGCGGGAGACCTTGGAGGAGCTGGCCCGGGCCCTGGGTCCGGATCGTCCCGTCAGCCTTTGCCGGGAGCTGACCAAGCTCCACGAGGAGATTCTGCGCATGCCCCTTGGGCAGGCCGCGGCGTATTACCGGGCCAACGAGCCCCGGGGCGAGTACGTCCTGGTGCTGGGGGGCGCAGCCCCTGCCGCCGCACCGGAGGTCAGCCTGGACCAGGCCGCAGCCCTGGTGCAGGAGCTCACCGCCGGAGGCATGAGCAAGAAAGACGCCGTGCGCCAGGTGGCCGCCGAAACCGGCATTGCCAAAAACGCCCTGTACGCCGCAGTGGTTTAGGCAGCAAAAAAGCGCTCCGAAAAACGGAGCGCTTTTTTGCTGCCGGGGATTATTCCTCGGGGTTCAGCGGGGTCTGGTAGCCGGTGTAGTTGGGGTTGGGGCGCATACTCTCCTGCTGGGCCATGGCGCTGCCCAGCTGGGTGCGGTTGGTCTGGCTGCTGAGGAACCGCCAGGCCACAAACACCCCCAGGGCCATAAACACCAACAGCTGCAGCAGCTCGGTTGCCACATCGGACAGGAAGCCGGGGTCTGTGAACAGGGCCGCCACATAGCTGAGCGCGTCGCCCAGGGCCGCGCCGCCGTCCTTCATGAGGTAGATCGCATACTCCAGATAGAGCATCAGGGGCACCGCCAGGACGCTGACAGCCAGCACAGTGATCACCGCGCCCTTGTCCATCTTGCCCTTGAAGAGCTTGTAGCCGAACATGGCCGCAACGGGCACCAGCGCAAAGGCAAAGGCATAGATCCGCTGGATGCCGATAATGGTCAGCAGGTTTGCCGCCACGCCCACCAGCATGCCCAGAAGGGCGCCGATCAGGCCCAGGGCCCGGCTGCCGTTGTTTTCGTTTTCCTCCACCCTTTGCTGGATGGCGGCACTCTGGCTGCGCAGGGCTGTGCTGCTCACAGGCTGGAAGCTGACAAAGTTGCCCAGGGCTGTGAGGCACAGGCTGTCAGGATGGGGGGCGCCGGAGAGGATGCAGGTATCCGCCGGGGGCATCCCGTTGGCCCGCAGCACACCGGTCAGGCAATCCATACAGGAGCTCAGCCGGGCATCCGGCGCCTCGTCCTTGGGGAAACCGATGGTGGCGACCACAAAGTTTTGGTTGACCTGCTGGATGTCCAGATTCTTCAGCCCAGAGCCCTTGATGGCGGTACGCAGGGTCTTGCGCAGGGCGCCGGAGGCCTTTTCAGGCCGGACCGCCACGCACGCCGTATAGGTGGAGGCGGCATATCTTGTGAAACAGACTGCGTAGTTGCGCCAGGTGCCGAAGCATCGGCCGCCGGCAGTGGAAAAGCCCCTGACAGCCAGGGCGGAATAGATCTCTTCAGGTGTTGGCATGTTTTTCTCTCCTCTCAGTGCGGACAAAAAACCGCATAATACGGGTTTATTATACTCCCCTGCCCCAGCGGCGTCAAGGGAGTATGGCAATGGCGACGCAAAATCCGTGAAAAAGAAAAATAATGCTTGACAAACAGTGGTTTTTCCTGTATAATTCTCATGCTGTTCGGGGCCGGTTATCGCTCCGGGCGGTGTATCCATGGCGGCATAGCTCAGTTGGTAGAGCACCCGGTTCATACCCGTGTTGTCATCTGTTCGAGTCAGATTGCCGCTACCAGGCCCGTTGGTCAAGTGGTTAAGACACCGCCCTTTCACGGCGGTAACATGGGTTCGAGTCCCGTACGGGTCACCATGAAAAGACACTCTTGTCGTAAGACAAGAGTGTCTTTTCAGTTATATTCGCCTTCGGCGAGTGATATTGCTGCGCAGTGATATTCTCTTTGCGAGTGATATTGCACTGCGTGCAGTTTTGGAGGCGAATATAATCTCACTTTACGGCTCTGCCACAAAATATCACTGATCCGTAGGATCAATCTCACTGCGCCGCAGGCGCAATATCACTTGATCGGTAAGAGCACGCAGAAGGCTCGAACCGATTAGCAGGTCAAAAGGCTGCTTCCCTTGAAAGAAACACACTTGTTATGAGATAAAAATGTCTTTTCAGTGATATTCGCCTTCGGCGAGTGATATTGCTGCGCAGTGATATTCCGCTGACGCCCAGTGAGATTGGGCTTCGCCCAGTCTCGGAGGCGAAGCTTCTCTCATTCCGGGGAGTTCTCCGGGCGGAGGCTGTCTGGGCGCGGGGTCAGCACCCCGCTGTCCAGCTCGTAAACCCGGTCACAGAGCAGGTCAATATCCTCCGCCGCGTGAGAGGCCAGGAGAATCGTCCTGCCCCGGCTGCGCAGGGCAGAGAACAGGGTACGCATCTGCTCCACCCCGGCCCGGTCCAGGCCGTTCATGGGCTCGTCCAGAATCAGGAGCTCGGGCTCCTCCATCAGGGCCTGGGCCAGGCCCAGGCGTTGGCGCATCCCCAGGGAGTACTTGCCCACCCACTTTTTGTCCCGGTCGTCCAGGCCCACCGCCCGGATTGCCCGGCGGACCTGGTCCGGCGTGATTTTGTGACGGATAGCCGCCAGATCCCACAGATTCCGATAGCCGGACTCATAGGGGATAAAGCCCGGGGTCTCAATCAGTACCCCTACGTCCGGGGCAAAATCGCAGTCTTTGCCCAGCTGCTTTCCCTGGACGGTCACCGTGCCGGCAGTAGGCACCAGCAGGCCGCAAATCAGCTTGAAGAGCACCGTCTTGCCGGAGCCGTTTCTGCCGATGAAGCCGTAGATTTTGCCGGCCTCCAGGCGCAGATCCGTGGGCTGCAGGACAACTCTCCCCTGAAATACCTTTGTCACTTGTTCCAGTCGGATGATTTCCATGCTTTACTCCCTTCTGTTGCGGCTGCGCACAATCCGCCAGCCAAAGAATACCGTTACGGCAATGGTCAGCAGGCTCAGTCCAAGGCCCACGGGCAGCTGAAAGCCGAAGGGCTCGCCGGCTTGGCGGGTGCGCAGATAGCAGCCCCAGTTGCCGATGAACAGAAGCATCCTGTTCCCCACCAGAGCGCTGCTCATGGTGACCGAGCAGAACACCGAGCAGAGCTGCCAGAGCAGCATCACCACAAGGCCGGCCTGTGCGTTTTGAAGCAGGCCGATGAGCAGCGTTTGCAGCGCGGCACAGGCCAGCATACAGGGCAGCCACAGCGCCCAGTCCCACAGCAGCTCTGCCCGGGAGAATTGGGGAAACAGCGCAAACACCAGCGGCAGCGGCGCAAGCCCGAACAGCGTGTTGACGCCGAGAATCCTGAAAAGCTGCCGCCGCCACCAGCGCCGCCAGCCGGCCCGCACCAGGGCAAATTGGTTTGGCCTTGCCACCTCTCTTGCCGCCGGAGCCCCTGCCAGCACATTGAAAAAGCAGGTGAGCAGCAGATATCGAATAATCTCTAGCGGGCTGCTCAGCTCAATCAGCAGCGGCAGGCCGCCTAACACAGGGCGCATCTCATTGCCTCCAAAGCGTTTCCGCCCGCCGAAGCCGGCGGCAGGACAGGGCCCACAGCAGTGCAATGTGCCCCGCAAAAAACAAAACCGTATACGCCAGGTTGCCGACGCTCAGCTCCCGCGCCCGCAGATCCGTGAGACTCATGGGAGAGATCCACCGCAGGGCCGGGGCGGCAGACAGGCTCTCCAGGGCAAGCCGCAGCGCACAGAAGGCCACGGTAAGCAGGCCGGCCCAGCTGTGCCTGGTGTGCAGATTCAGCATGACCGCCCAGACGCCGCAGAAGCCGAACAGCAGAAGATTATACAAATAACTCACCGCAAAAACCAGCCAGGGCCCGCCGCCCTGCAGCAGCTCCATATCGGCCTCTACCCCCCGCAGCCCCACCGCCGCACCGGCACGTCCAAGCCGTGCGGCGGTTTTCATAAAAGCGCTCCATTGCCCGGAAAAGGACACCCGGGGCAGAAACCACAGCACCGAAAGCCCCAGCACAGCGCACAGCCAGAGGGCGGCAGCGGCAAACACCGCCAGGATCTGGGCGCTGAGCCACCGGCATTTATCCGTCCGCACGAGGACGAGTGCCATCCCCTCACGGAAAAAGGGCGCGTCTGCGCACGCAAGCAAAAAGGCCGTTACCAGCAGCAGCTGGGGCAGGCGGCTCACGGTCAGCAGCAGAAAGGGCTCGGCAGCCTGCAGGGTCAGGTCGTTCTGCTGCAAATATGCCGGCACGTCTTGAAGCAGCGCCAGCAGGCTGCCCGCTCCAAGCAGCAGCGCCGCCGCGGTGCGGGGCCTGCCGAGCAGCCTGCGCAGGCTGATGGACACGACGGAAAGCAGCTCAGCCATTTTGCAGCCTCCTTTGCAGGCGGAGATAGAACAGCAGGCCGCAGAGCACCACCACTGCCAGGGTGTAGACGGTCAAAAACGACACGCCGCCGTCCGGGCCGTAAATGACGTTGCTCTCTATCTGCAGCTGGCAGGGGTCCAGAAAGTATAAGCGCAGTGCCTGGGCCGGGAGACTCAGCCCGATGAGCGCTGCAAAGGGCACCGCCGCGCAGAGATACTGATTGGACACGAAGGCGGAGGCCCCGTAGGCCACTGCCGCCCACATGGCCCCGTTGGTCAGAAAGACCGCGGCGCGGAACAGGAACTGTCCCCGGCCGGAGAGCTGCATATTGAACGGGGTGACGCCGTTGTGCAGCGAGGTGTAAAAGGAAATCGGCCCCGGCATGGTCAGCACTGTGAACAGAAAGAACAGCAAAAGACTGATAAGCGCCGTCACCGCGCCGGAGACCAGGGCAGCAACCAGGCCGCCCAGGGTGTAGCGCAGGGGCGAGGTGTGCATCATGGGGAACTGCCAGGCCCCGCCGGACTGCAGGGCATGGCGCACATAGCAGATCGGCAGCGCCGCGGCCACGGGGAGGAAATAGTTTGTCACGCCGATATAGGTGGCATACTGGAACAGATACAGAGGCCAGCAGTGAGGAAACGGAAACGGCGCAATGCTGAGCACCATTGAGGCAAACAGCGCCAGTGCCCCCAGATAGGTTGCCGGGCAGCGGAGGAGCTTTTTCAGATAGAACCGAAGCATGGCAATCACCCGAAGCGGATCACCTGGCCGGTGAGGGCGTTGACGGTGAAATCCATGCCGTGCCGGAAGCCGGAGTCCCCAAGCTCCCAGAATCTGCCTATAAAGCGCCAGGCGGGAACGAGCCTGCCGTTTTCGGCGTCAATGGCCAGGATCGGCTCATAGTCCTCCAGAACACAGACCCAGGGAAAGGGGTTGGCCTGCAGCTGCAGGCTCGCCAGGAGCTTTGCCTCCTCCATAGAGAAGGCGGAGGCCAGGTCGTCGGTCTGCAGGGCGGCGCCCAGCCGGAGGGGATATTCCAGGGTAATTGCCCCGTCCAGAACGCGCAGGGCGCTGCCCATGGTCAGGTCAAAGGGTTGGGTGTCCACCTTGACCCCCTGGGCAAAGAAGGCATAGCACAGGCTCTCCCCCTCATCAGAATCCGGGGGAACCTGCTGCAGGGTGAAGCCCGAGGGGTCTGTCAGCCAGGCGGCAAGCTGCTCCGCCAGGGCGGGGGCGTCGTCCTGCCCCAGCCCCTCAAGGGACAGCCAGTTGGCGGACACCTCAACCCGGATCTCTGTGTCCCCCCGGGTCAGCACGACCCGGGTCTGCCCGGCCTCGGTTTCGGCGGACGATTCCTCCGCGTCCGGAAACAGTGCCGCCTGAAGCTCCGGCCACAGGGTGCGGCAGTCCAGGGGCGCATAGGACCAGGTGGTCCCTGTACCGTCCAGGGACGCCTCCGGGTCAATCTGCCAGAGCATTGCGGGCTGCCCCAGTCTGAGGGCCTCGGCGACCTCCTGCGGAAGGGCATCGCCGCCAGGGGCAGCTTCTGTGTATATTGCCGCTTCTGTTGACGGCGCGTCTGTCTGCGCAGCGGGGGTCTGCACGGGTGCGGCGGGGGATGGCACTGCCGGCGTGCAGGCGCACAGCGGCAGCGTAACCAGCAAAGACAGTATCAGACAAGTCAGCGTTCGTTTCATGGTTCCTCCAATCTCAGGGCATCAGACCGGCGGACGTGTCCGGGGTGAGGACGCAGCCCTCCAGAATCTGAAGCAGGTCTTCCACAGGCAGCCTCTCCGGGCCGGTGGATTTGATGGTATAGTCCGCGCCGTCAAAGTGCCAGAGCAGCTGGGCCGCGGCGTCGGTCTGGTAGCAGGTCACGTCCATGCCCCCTGCCTGCGCCGCTGTTTTCTCATACTCCCGGGCGGAGAGCTCCCAATCCTCCCGGATGTCGTCGTTTCTCCCCTGGGGGGCGATGCTCAGCTCCAGGGTACTGGGTGGGTTGGTCTCGCCCTGCAGCCAGAGGAAAAAATACTCTCCGTTTGTGTATTGCAGCCCCCGGCTTTGGGTGTAGCCCTCCGGCGCGGAGGCGGGAAAGAGAATCCGGGTCAGCCCCAGCCGGGGCAAAGGCAGGACAACGGCGGGCACGGACTCTACGGTGATGTATTTGTCGATCCGCTCCACCGGGGCAATACTCTCCAGGATTGCCCCCAGGGTCTGCTCCGACATGGCGTAGTTGACCTCCATGGTGAACAGATAGTCGCCGTCCGACCAGTAGAGCTTTTGCAGGCCGGGCCGCTGGGCGCGGCTGCCCCCGGCCTCCAGCACAGAGGGGGCAACCGTGATGCGCTGCACCCAAAAGCCGCCCAGCATCAGCTGGTCCACCGTCCAGGCCGCGTCAAAGCCGGTGGACACAGAGTCCAGGGGCTGCTCCACGGTGTAGCCCGGTGCCGCGTGCTGCCGGAACACCACGTAAGACCCGTCCCCGCTCCGCCACTGCAGCAGGGTATCCCTGCGGAAGGACGGCGTCTGCCCGGCTGTCACCTGCAGAGGAATCGGGTCCCAGGCCCGGGCGGGCAGCAGGGGGACATAGCAGGTTTCAATGGTCTTTGGCGCGTCCGGATTCATACGGACGTCCAGGAAGACGTCCATGGCGCCCTCCCGGGGATCTGCGGGCTTCCCCTCCCGGACATGAAGGCCGGATACATAGGTCTGTCCGGTCCGCAGGCCGAAGAGGGCGTTCCGGATCGCCGGGACCCCGAACACCGTGGTGGACAGCAGCACGATCACCGCCGCAGCCATGAGAATCCCCATCCGGAGCCGGTGGGTGCGGGGCGCGCGCCTCTCGCTGTGCTCCAGATCCGCGGCATCGGCTGCCCCGATGGCAGAGAGCAATTCCAAGGCTGTCATGGCAGATATCCCTCCTTTTTCAGATGTGCCTTCAGCTTTTTCCTTGTGCGGGAGAGCAGATTCAGCACGTTGCTCTGGCGGATGCCATAGCGCCGGGCAATCTGTTCGGTGGTCTCAAAGAAGAAATACCGGCGCAGAAAGACGTCCCGCTCCCTTTGCCCGCAGGCAGCCAGGAACCGGCGGATGCTCTGCTCCAGCTCCTTGTCCTCCAGCTGCTGCTGGGGCAGCGGCGGGCCGCCGGCACACTCGGCAAGCTCCTCCAGGGCAAGCTCCAGGCTGCTGCCCCGCTTTTGGGCATGGAGCCTGCGCCAGCGGTCAATGGCCAGGTTGCGGGTGATTTTGGCAAAAAAGGGACGCAGCCGGGGCGGCCGCTCCGGCGGGATGGCGTTCCAGGCGTGGAGCCAGGTATCCGAAAGGGTCTCCTGGGCGTCCTCGTGATTTGCCAGCACCCCCATGGCAATTTTGTAGCAATATGCCCCGTAGCACTGCTGGGAGGCCGCGATGGCCGCCTCCTGCCGGGCAAAATACAGGGCAACAATCTCAGCATCCTCCATGCGCACACCTCCTGCAGGTCCCTACACCTGTTATAACGCAAACCGGAGGGAAGTTCTATCCGTTTTTTCAAAATTTGCGAAAATTCCCCATATGGTCAGATTCCATTTACAAAACGTTCAATCTCTGTTTTCGATTCATTCATGATTTCGTCACAATTGTCCGGTATGATATGGCTGTAAGTTGAAGCGACCGACAAACCGCTGTACTTTTCATTTCTTCTCTTCTTTTCTCAAAGGGCCCCTGGCAGTACGCTGCCAGGGGTTCTTTGATTTTTCCCTGTTGACGGTTGCAATCGGCGGCGAAATATGGTACACTGAACTGTAAGGTATCCGCCGGCAACAGAAATGAGAGAGAGGTACAGTTATGGATCCTACCAAAATCACCGAGCGCACCGAGGGCTTTTATCCCCCCGAGGTGATGGAGGGCCCCTTCCGGGAGCCTATCGCCAAGCTGGGCAAGATGATTACCGACCGCATCCCCCAGAAGCTTGGTCTGAAAAAAATTGAACGCACCGACCCCGAATACTGGGCCCTGGCCCTGATGATTACCGACGAGGAGGCGGAAATCGCCCTGCAGTTCGGCGGCATCCGCAAGCCCAAAACTCTGGCTGAGATGGTCAAGCGCACCGGCATCCCCGCCCAGGATCTGGAGCCCAAGCTGGAACGGATGGCCTGGGCCGGCGTGCTGGAATACAACTGGGAGAACCCCCAGCACGAAAAGCAGTATCTGGTGCCCATGTTTGTGCCCGGCAGCGGCGAGTTCTCCAACATGAACCCCGACCTGATGAAGCAGCATCCGGAGCTGGGTATGTTCTTCAACTACATGACCCGGCTGCCCCTGGAAAAGGTCACCAAAATGGTGCCCCCCGGCGGCGCAGGCATCGGCATGCACGTGATTCCCGTGGAGAAGGCCATCCGCATGGAGGACAAGTCCATCAGCATTGAGCATATCTCCCACTGGCTGGACAAGTATGAGGGCAAGTACGCCGCCAGCCCCTGCTCCTGCCGGCGCAGCCGCAAAACCTATGACGAGGGCTGCGGCGACGACGAAGAGGGCTGGTGCGTGGCCGTGGGCGACATGGCCGACTATGTTGTAGAAACCAACAAGGGCGGCCGCTACATCACCAAGGAGGAGGCCCTTGCCATCTTTGAGCAGGGCGAGAAAAACGGCTTTGTCCACCAGATCACCAACATCGACGGCGAGGACAAGATCTTTGCGATCTGCAACTGCAACGTCAACGTCTGCTACGCCCTGCGGACTTCCCAGCTGTTTAACACCCCCAACATGAGCCGCTCCGCCTATGTGGCCCATGTGGACCCCAAGAACTGCGTGGCCTGCGGCCGCTGCGTGGAGTACTGCCCCGCCGGCGCCGTGAAGCTGGGCCAGAAGCTGTGCAAAAAGGACGGCAGACCCCAGTCCTATCCCAAGCACGCCCTGCCCGGCGACCACCCCTGGTCTGAGAAGGACTGGGATTGGGATTACCGGGACAACAACCGCAAAAACTGCTATGACACCGGCACCGCCCCCTGCAAAACCGCCTGCCCCGCCCACATCGCTGTGGAGGGCTACCTGAAGCTGGCGGCCCAGGGCAGGTATCGGGACGCCCTGGCCCTGATTAAAAAGAACAATCCCCTGCCCGCCATCTGCGGCCACATCTGCAACCGCCGGTGTGAGGACGCCTGCACCCGGGGCTCCATTGACCAGGCCATCGCCATTGACGAGGTAAAGAAATTCCTGGCCATGCAGGATCTGAACGCAGAAACCCGCTATGTGCCCGAAAAGGTCATCCCCAGGCTGCAGGGCGGCTTTGACGAGAAGGTGGCCATTGTGGGCGCCGGCCCCGCGGGGTTGAGTTGCGCCTTCTATCTGGCGGAGAAGGGCTACAAGCCCACCGTGTTTGAGAAGAATCCCCTGCCCGGCGGCATGCTGACCTACGGCATCCCCTCCTTTAAGCTGGAGAAGAACGTGGTCCAGGCAGAGATTGACATCATCAAGGAGATGGGTGTGGAGATCCGCTGCGGCGTTGAGGTGGGCAAGGACGTCACCCTGGCCCAGCTGAGAGAGCAGGGCTACAAGGCCTTCTACCTGGCCATCGGCTGCCAGGGTGGCCGCACCACCGGCGTGCCCGGCGAGGACGCCGAGGGCGTGATCACCGCGGTGGACTTCCTGCACAAAACCGCCGTAGAGGAAGCCTGGCCCATGGAGGGCGACGCCGTGGTCATCGGCGGCGGCAATGTGGCCATTGACGTGGCCCGCACCGCCGTGCGCTGCGGCGCGGCAAAGGTGAACGCCTACTGCCTGGAGAGCCGGGAGGAGATGCCCGCCTCTGACGAAGAGGTGGCCGAGGCCACTGCCGACGGCGCCCAGATTCACTGTGGCTGGGGCCCCAAGGAGATTCTCACCGAGAACGGCCATGTGTGCGGCATCGTGCTCAAGCGCTGCGTGTCTGTCTTTGACCAGAACCACCGGTTCAGCCCGGTGTACGACGAAAACGACACCGTCACCGTCCCCTGCCGGTATGTGCTGCTGGCTGTGGGCCAGAGCATCCGGTGGGGCAGCCTGCTGGAGGGCTCCAGGGTGGAGCTGGGCCGGGGCAACGGCCCCCAGGCCGACAAGCTGACCTACCAGACTGCCGAGCCCGATATCTTTGTGGGCGGCGACGTGTACACCGGCCCCAAGTTTGCCATTGACGCCATTGCAGCCGGCAAGGAGGCCGCCATCTCCATCCACCGGTTTGTCCAGCCCCACACCTCCTTGACCATCGGCCGGAACCGGAACGACTACATTGAGCTGGATAAGAACGACATCCTGGTCACCGACTACGACCACTCCAAGCGCCAGATTCCCGGCGTGCGGGCCGATGTTGACCAGAAGCGCTCCTTCCGGGATCCCATGCAGGTGTTTACCGAGGAGCAGGTGAAGGCCGAGACCGCCCGCTGCCTGGAGTGCGGCGCCTCGGTGGTGGACGAGAATAAGTGCATCGGCTGCGGCGTGTGCACCACCAAGTGCGAGTTTGACGCCATCCACATCTTCCGGGAGCGGCCTGAGTGCTCCACCATGCGCAGAAGTGAGGACAAGCTGAAGTACATCCTGCCCAACGGCGCCAAGCAGGGCATTAAGCTGATCTTTAAAAAGAAGGGCTGAGCCATGCACGAGCTGGGTGTCGTCTTTCAGGTGATTCAGCAGGTGGAGGCGGTGGCCGCGGAAAACGGGGTCAGCCACGTCAGCGCAGTGGTGCTGGAGCTGGGCGAGGTTTCCACGGTGATTCCGGAATATCTCACCGACTGCTGGAAATGGGCCGTCCGCCGCACCCAGGTGCTGCAGGGCGCCGCGCTGCGGATTGAGACCATCCCCGCTGTCACCCACTGCGACGGCTGCGGCCGGGACTATCCCACTGTGGCCCACGGCCGCACCTGCCCCCACTGTGGCAGCGAGGACACCTGGCTGCTCCGGGGCAACGAGTTCATCATCCAACAAATCGAAGTGGAGGAGGACGAAGAGTCCTCCTCCACAGAAGAAGTTTAAAGCGCCGCAGGCGCCTCTTCGATTTGGAGAGGCGCCTGCGGCGCTTTTCGCGGGGTTCAGCCGGGGTGACCGTCGTGATTGTCGTCGGAGACATCCCGGGCCATTTCCTCCCGGAGGGTGACCCCACGGGCAACCCGCTGCTTTTCTACCATGTCGGAGAGCAGTTCCTTGACCTTGCGGCAGTCACGGATGCGCTTGATGTCAAACTCCGGGGCGGACTTGTCGGCGGAGCAGCAGTGGATGGTGCCCAGACCGTCAATCCGCTCGCCCAGAGACCGGGTCAGACTCACGTCCATGATCCGGTACAGGCGGATTTCCTCCTCCGTCTGCTTGAACAGGCCCTTGATGATCAGCAGCTTGTCCTCGGTGAGGATGTACTTTGTAAAGGACCAGGGCAGGCCGAAGATGCCATGCTTCCGGTCAGACCAGACGCAGGGGATAGTTTCCTTTGCCATATCAGTTCCCTCCTGTGTTTATTCCACGGTGACGGATTTTGCCAGGTTTCTGGGCTTGTCCACATCACAGCCCCGGAGCAGAGACACGTCATAGGCGAACAGCTGCAGGGGGATGATGGTCAGGCTGGGCTGGAGCAGGGGGTGGGTCACCGGCACGGTCACCACACTGGAAACCGTCTTTTTGATCTCCTCAGAGAACTTCTCGGTGGTAACGCCAAAGACGTCGGCCCCTCTGGCCCGGACTTCTTTCACGTTGGACATGGTCTTGTCGAACAGCTGCTCCACCGTGGCCACGGCCACCACCAGGGTGCCCTCTTCAATGAGGGAGATGGGGCCGTGCTTCAGCTCGCCCGCGGCGTAGGCCTCGGAGTGGATATAGGCGATCTCCTTGAGCTTCAGGCTGCCCTCCAGGCAGATGCCGCTGTCTACGTTGCGGCCGATAAAGAAGGCGTCGCGGACATGGTAGTACTGCTCGGCATAATAACGGATCTTGGTGAGATTCTCTTTGGTCAGGCACAGGGAGACCTTCTGGTCCAGGGTCATAAGCTCAGAGAGGATGGCGTCGTACTCCGCCTTGGGCATAGTGTCCAGCAGGCGGGAGATGTACAGGGCCAGCAGATAGATGACCGACAACTGGGTGGAGAAGGCCTTGGTGGTGGCCACGGCAATCTCGGGGCCGGCCCAGGTGTAGATGACGTCGTCCGCCTCCTTGGCGATGGCGGAGCCCACCACGTTCACAATGGCCAGGGTGCGGGCGCCCCGCTTTTTGGCCTCGATGAGGGCAGCCTTGGTGTCGGCGGTCTCGCCGGACTGGCTGATGAT
>CAMOKD010000034.1:0-23068 GCA_946617435.1 uncultured Clostridia bacterium
CGTCTTGCTTTGGAAACCTTTCTCTTAGGAACAGCCATGGTGACACCTCCTCGGTATGCATGCCTCTAAGGCAACAATTTACTTCTCTAGCAGCTGCTTGAGCACAGCCAATCTCGGATCTGGATCCGGCTGACAGTCGCAGGGACCGTCGTTCAGGTTTTTCCCGCATCGACAGCAAAGACCCTTGCAGTCCTCCTTGCAAAGGAGCTTGGGTTCCATGCTCAGGACGAAGGTGGTGGTGACGATATCATCCAGATCGGCGCAGTCGTTTTCCATCAGGAACAGCCAGGGGTCTTCCTCCCCGTCGTCATTGGCAAGCTCTGCTGCCAGAATGGCGTGCATGGGGAACTCCACCGGCTTGACCACATCCCTGGCGCAGCGGTCGCAGCTGCCGTGGAGGGTGGTACGAACGGTGCCGGAAAGGACATAAACATCGGCGGTATTCCGGATCTCGCCCTGGGCCCGGACGGGCTCGGTAACGGGGCAGCCTCCGCCAAATACGAGATCATGAAGATCAAGCTCCACCTCAAAAGGTATCGTGCCGCCGGGATTATCTTTCAGCTTGGATAAATTCAGCAGCATAGCTCTCTCCCAATCCCATAGTCATGCACGCAATATTATAACGAGGAAGGCCCGGTTTGTCAAACACTTTTTTGGTTTTTTTGAAAAAAGTTGGTGTTGCGCAGGGGCGGAGAGATATAGTATAATGAGTGCGGCCCCGGCCAACCAAACCATCCATCTGCAGAGGTGCCTGTCACGATGAAAGAATTTACCATTACCAAAAACGACGCCGGGCAGCGGCTGGACCGGTTTTTGGCCAAAAACGTCCCCCTGCTGCCGGCCTCTCTGGCCCAGAAGTATATCCGGCTGAAGCGGATCAAGCTGGACGGCAAGCGTGCCGACCGGGATACCCGCCTGTGCGAGGGCAACGTGCTGCAGCTGTACATCAACGACGAGTTCTTTGACACCCCCAGGCCGGAGAACGCCTATCTCACCGTCACCGCCCCCAGGCTGAACATCGTCTATGAGGACGAAAATCTCCTCCTGGTGGACAAAAAGCCCGGCCAGGCCGTGCACCCCCATGACGGGGCGGAGTACGGCAGAACACTGATTGACCACATCCAGGCCTATCTGTACGCCAAGGGAGAGTGGAAGCCCCGGCAGGAGCACGCCTTTGCCCCCGCCCTGTGCAACCGCATTGACCGGAACACCGGGGGCATTGTCATTGCGGCCAAAACCGCCGAGGCCCTGCGGATCCTGAACCAGAAGATCAAGGACCGGGAGCTGGAAAAGCGCTATCTCTGCCTGGTACACGGCACCCCAAAGCCCCCCCAGGGGCGGTTGGAGGGCTTTGTCTTCAAGGACGCAAAGCAAAACCGGGTCTATGTGACCCAAAAGCCCCAGCCCGGGGCCAAAACCGCCGTGACCCTCTACCGCACCCTGGCCAGCCGCAACGGCCTGTCTTTGGTGGAGTGTGAGCTGATCACCGGCCGGACCCATCAGATCCGGGCCATGATGGCTGCCGCCGGCCACCCCCTGCTGGGCGACGGCAAGTACGGCAAGCTGGACAAGCGGTACGACCGCAAGTATCAGGCGCTGTATTCCTACGACCTGCGCTTTGCCTTTACCACCGACGCCGGCTGCCTGGAGTATCTGAACGGCAGGCACTTCCGGGTGCAGGAGGTGGAGTTTGTGCAGGAGTTCTTCCCCGGGGTGCAGCTGCCGGTCAGGGAATGATCTTGCTCCGCTTGAGATACCGCTCTTCCTCCGAGAAGACGCAGCCGCAGTACTTCTGCATATAAAAGCCCAGCTCCCGGGCCCGCTCCTGCCCCCGGCGGAACAGGGGCCGGAAGTCCCGGTACAAAAAGGCCACATGGTATGTCTCTGCGGCGGCCTCGGCTACCTGCTTCATCAGCTCGTGGTTTTGATAGGGCGAGATAAACAGGCTGGAGGTAAAGCTGTCATAGCCGTGCGCGGCGGCGTACTGCGCCGCCGCGGACAGGCGCATCTCGTAGCACTTGACGCAGCGGCCGGCAATGTCCTCCGCCACGGCCCGGACAAAGGGCCGCAGGGCGTAGTCGTTTTGCTCCACCAGGGGCAGCTTGATCTGCAGGGCGTAGTCCCGCAGGCAGTTGCGCCGGGCCCGGTACTCGGTAAAGGGGTGGATGTTGGGGTTATACCAAAAGCCGGTGACCTCCTGCCCCTCCTGCCGGAGGGAGTCAATGCACATATTGGCGCAGGGGGCACAGCAGATGTGCAGCAGTGTGTTCATAGTAAAATCAGCCTCCTCGGCCGCTCCTCCGGAGCGGCTTTTGCTATTTTACCACAGGTCCGGAAAAAAGTAAAGCCGGGCTGTTTGTGCAAAAAACGGGACATACGCTTTGGATTTTCAGTTGACATTGATGTCACAGTTGACTATAATTTAGATGTATAGGTGGATGATGGGCTTATTGTGCCCTTTTGTCCCCGTTTTGACAAAGAGAGGAAGGGTCGGCATGCCGAAGCTCAAGGCGAAAAACAAAGACGGCTTTCTGCGGGTAAGCGTCAAGCTCCAGCGGGGAGAGATTCTGGCCCAGCGGGACCTTTCCATGGTGGGCCAGCTGGGGCTGCGGGGGCTGTTAACCCCCCAAATTCTGAAGCCCGACACCCTGGAATACACCGGCCCCCAGGGGATCTCCCTGGAGGAGCTGCTGCGTCGGCGGCTGAACGCCCACGTGTTCTATGATCTGATGGCCCAGGTGGTGAGCCTGGAGCGGCGGATGTCCGCCGCCGGCTTCCCGGTAAAGCACCTGTGCACCGAGCTGCCGTACATCTATATCAACCCCAACACCCTGCGCCTGGCCTTTGTCTATCTGCCCCTGGAGGGTGGCCAGCCCCGGGTGGTGCTGCGGGAGCTGATGGGCCGGATTGCCGGCCGGTGGCAGTGCGCCGACCAGCCCAGCTGGGAGGCCATCAACGCCTACATGACCTTTATCACCCGGCTGCCCGCCTACCAGCCGGAGGAAATTCTGGCCTACATCAAGCGCTGTGACCGCCAGGTGGCCGAGCGGCTGTATCTGGAGCGGACCTCCCACAGCGGCTTTATCACCGACAAGCAGGCGGATTATTACAAGCACTACAACCCCTCTGCCGGCCGGCCCCAGCCGGCGGCTGCCCCGTCGGCTGCCCCGGTTGTGCCCCAGGCCCCGGCCGCCCAGACGGCCCCTGCGGCACCTGTTGCCCCTGCAGCGCCGGCAGCCCCTGCCCCGCGTCCGGCGCCTGCCGCCCCCGCTGCAAGCCCGGCCCCGGAAGCCCGGGACGTTCCCCTGAGCCCCATGCTGGCCGCCCTGCAGGAGACCACAGCCCTGGACGAGCCGGAGGCCCTCCCCGTCCCGCCGGTACCCACCCGGGCGGAGATTGAAACCTCCCTGCCCGCCCCCGGGCCCGTGCCGGACCAGGCCGACATTGAAACTGCCCTGCTGGCGCCGGAGGCCGCGCCCGACCCCGCTCCGGCTCCCGCGCCTGACCAGGCAGAGATCGAAACCGCCCTGCTGGCGCCGGAGGCGGAGCCGGAACCCGAACCGGCACCTGCACCGGAGCCGGAACCCGCGCCGGTGTTTGCCCCCGTGCCGGAGCCGGAACCCGCGCCCGCACCCGTGCCCGTGCCGGCACCGGAGCCGACGCCTGCCCCGGCAGCATCCCCTGTTGAGGAGACTGCTTTGCTGGGCTATGCCGGGGTGCTGCCCTACCCCTATCTGATCCGCCGCTACACCGGCGAGCGGATCAGCATCAACAAGCCGGTGTTCCGCATCGGCAAGGAGCGCAGCTGCGCGGACTTCTATGTGGCCAACAACCCGGCCATCAGCCGGGTCCACGCGGATCTGCTGTGCCGGAACGGACTGTACTACGTCCGCGACCGGAATTCCACCAACAAGACCTTCCTCAACGGCCGGACCCTGATCCCGGAGATGGAGATCCCCCTCCACGACGGGGATCTGCTCCAGCTGGCCAACGAGGAGTTTGAGTTCCACCTGCCCCAAATCGGGGAGGATGGGGCCGGCCAGGGCGCACTGGGCGCCCGGCCCATACAATAAGCGGCGGCCCCGGCTGCCGGAGGAGGCGTTACGATGCAATTTATCGCAGCGGCGGAGACCGACATCGGCAATGTGAAAACCACCAACCAAGACAGCGCCCTGATTCTGCAGGCCGACAGCCCCATGGGCCAGGTGCTGATGGCCGTGCTGTGCGACGGCATGGGCGGCCTTTCCAAGGGCGAGCTTGCCAGCGCCGCGGTGATCCGCCGGTTTGAAGCCTGGTTTGACCAGGAGCTGGCCTGTGAGCTGGTAAACCCCGATTTGCAGGTCATCGGCGGGCAGTGGGCCCTGCTGCTGAAGGAGCTGAACGCCCAGCTGCTGGACTACGGCCTGCAACACGACTGCTCCTTGGGCACCACCTTTACCGGGATGCTCTTTGTGGGCGACCAATACATGATTACCCATGTGGGCGACACCCGGGCCTATGCCATCGACACGGAGCTGGAGCTGCTCACCGAGGACCAGACCTACGTCCACCGGGAGATCCTGCGGGGCAACATGACCCCCCAGCAGGCCCGGACCGACCCCAAGCGCAACATGCTGCTGCAGTGTGTGGGGGCCTCCAAGGGGGTGGAGCCGGCGCTGTACTACGGCAAAACCCGGCCCGGCGTGTATATGCTCTGCTCCGACGGCTTCCGCCACGAGATCACCCCCCAGGAGATCTACGACGGGCTGAACCCCGCCCGGCTGCCCGACAAGGCCGCCATGCATCAAAATGCCCGACAGCTGATTGAGCTGGTGAAATCCCGCCGGGAGCGGGACAACATCACCGTGATTCTGATCCGGGCCGAGGAGGTGCGCCATGACTGAAATCGGCGCCGTCATTGACGGCAAGTATGAAATTCTGACCGAAATCGGCCGGGGCGGCATGTCGGTGGTCTACCTGGCCATGGACAAGCGGCTGAACAAGCAGTGGGCTGTCAAGGAGGTCCGCAAGCGGGGCACCTCCAAAAACGACGAGATCGTAGTCAACAGCCTGATGGCCGAGGCCAACCTGATCAAGCGGCTGGACCACCCGGCCTTCCCCCGGATTGTGGACATCATCGACAACGGCGAGACCATCTACATTGTGATGGACTACATAGAGGGCGAGTCTCTGGACAAGATCCTGCTGGAGCACGGCCCCCAGCCGGAAAAGGCCGTGATCAACTGGGCCATGCAGATCTGCGACGCGCTGAACTATCTGCACAGCCAGAAGCCCCACCCCATTATCTACCGGGATATGAAGCCCGGCAACCTGATGCTGAAGCCCGAGGGCGAGTTCGGCATCATCAAAATCATCGACTTCGGCATCGCCCGGGAGTTTAAAGACAAGAACCTGGCCGACACCACCGTGCTGGGCACCCGGGGCTATGCCTCCCCGGAGCATTACGCCGGCCACACCGACGTCCGGTCAGACATCTTCAGCCTGGGCATGACCATGCACCACCTGCTCACCGGGGTGGACCCCCGGAAGGGCGAGCAGTACGCCTCGGTGCGGAACTGGAACCCCAGCCTGTCTGAGGGCATTGAGATTATCGTTGACAAATGCACCCAGCCCGCCCCGGAAAACCGGTACCAGAGCTGCAGCGAGCTGCTGCAGGATCTGTACCACCCCGAGGCCCTGACCAAGGACTTCCGCCGGCGCCAGCGGGGCAAGCTGATCGCCTTTTTGGCTGCGGCAGGGCTGAGCCTGGTACTGCTGGGCGCGGGCTTCGGCCTGCGGGCGCTGGGCAGCCAGGCCCAGCGCAGCAACTACAACCAACTGCTCCAGCAGGGCACCCAGGGCTATCTGGACGCGATGGACGTCTTCCCCAACAACCCGGAGGCCTATGAGCGGCTGCTGGACCAGTACGAGGAATACATCTTTGCCAACGACAGCCTGAGCCAGCAGGACTACGCCAGCTTTACAGGCAAATACACCCTGCAGGTGAAATCCACCGCCGCAGACGTGAGAAACGACGCCCGGTTTATGAGCGACCCCGAGGCCTTTGCGGAGATCAACTACCGCTTCGGCGCCATGTGCTTTGCCAACTACGAGGGGGGCAACAATATCCGGGAGCAGATCAACAGCTCCTACCGGTTCTTCCAGTTCAACCATGTGGCGGCGGAGAACGATCTGGTGGGGGACTACAACGGCAGCACCATCAACGAGTGCTATTACCAGATCTGCGACTTTTACAAGCAATACATTCTCAACCAGACCGCCGACGGGGCCTCCCCGGAGAAGATGGGCCAGCTGATCCGCAATCTCAACGGCCTGCTGGATCAGATCGAGCCCGACCCCGCGGCCCCCAACTACGAAAAGCTGCAGCTGTACAAGTCCATTGTACAGGTGCTGTACAACACCCGGCGGGATCTGGCCCTGTCCGGCTTTGCCCAGCAGGACGTCACCAATCTGTTCAACCGGGCCTGCGACGCGGCGGCGGCCATGGAGCTCTCCGACAGCAAGGCGCTCCAGCAGCAGCTGCAGCAGGAGATTCTGGAACACCGGGAGAGCTATCTCACCGCCATTCGCAGCGAGTTTGAATCCAGGGGAGGAGGCAGTGACAATGGCTAAGCCCGATCTGTTCTTTGCCCTGTCCACCGTGGCCTTTGTGCTGGCCGGCCTGCTGTTTGCAGCGGCGGTGGTGCTGTTTATCGTTTTGAAAATTCCCAAGGTGATTGACTACTTCACCAACCGGTCCGCCAAAAAGCACATCCGGCAGACCACCGCGGCCCGGCCCGGCACCCAAGGCGCTCCCTTCCGGCCGGACGGGTTGCGTCCGGCCCCTGCCGGGCAGACAGCCGCCCCCGGGGCAGCGGCCCCCGCGCCCGCCGGCCAGGCGCCGCTGCGGGCCCAGCCTGCCCCCAACATCCGGCCGGAGACCGGCCTGCTGCAAGGCGGCGCCCCGGAGACCGGCCCCGCCCCGGGCCAGACTGTCAACCTGGCGGAGCAGACCGCTCTGCTCACCGCCGAGGGCACTGAGGTCCTGGCAGAAACCGTGGCCCGGGCCGAGGCGCAGCGGCCCCGGGTAGAGCTGCGGGTCCTGGAGCGGGTGGTGCTGATCCACACCGACGAGGTGATTGCGTGAGAGCCAGGCGTTTTGTGCATCTGCACCGGCTGAGCTTTGCAGCCGCGGCGCTCAGCGCCGGGTCACTGCTGCCCCTGATCTGGGCCGACCGGCTGACCGAGGCCGGCAGGCAGCGCCTGCTGCCGGCCTGCGGCGCAGGCTTTTGGCTGTTTTTCGCCCTGGAGCTGCTGACGCTGCTGCCCCAGGCCCGGCTGCGGCCGGGGCTGGAGACCGTGCTGGAGAAGGTGCGGATCCCCTGGCGGGGCAGCGTGGGCCTTGGGGCCCTCAGCTTCCTGAAGAATCGGGACGCTCTGGTCTGCGACGGGCTGGCCCTGCTGCTGACCGCGGCGGTGCTGACGCTGTACCTGTGCCGCGTCCAGGCTGCCTGGGCGGTGATCCCCACCACGGCGGCGTGCCTGCTGGCGTGGAATCTCCACGCGCTGACCAACGGCAGGCACCACCATCTGTACATGAAAATTCAAAAGCAAAAACTGCATAAAGGAGAATGAACCAATGAAAGCATCCACATCCCTGCACGGCAGACGGCTGCTGGCTGTATTGGCCATCATCGTGCTGCTGTTGGGCATGCTCCCCGTGCCCGCCGCCGCGGTAGAGGAGCCTGTGGCCACCGCCGCCGCAGAGACTCCCCTGCCCACCCTGGCCCCCGAAACCGAGGTTCCAGAAACCGAAGCCCCGGAGCCTGCGCCCGCTGAGACCCAGCCTGTCGTGGAGGAGCCCGAAATCCCCGAGGAGCCCGAGCCCCCGGTGGAGACCGACCCCGCCGCCCCCTCTGATCCCACGGTACCGGTCTCCCCCACCAATCCCACCAACCCCACCAATCCCACCACCCCGGAGACCGAGAAGGTCACCGTGACCGCCGTAGCCGGGGCAGAGGGCACCGTCACCCTGAACGGTGAGGCAGGTCCCCTCACCGTGGACAAGGGCACAGAGATCACCGTGGTGGTCACCGCGGTGACAGAACTGTACCACATCGACCAGGTGCTGGTGGAGGCGGACGCCCAGGCCCTGCCCGAGAAGAACCAGAAGACCCTGAGCTTCACCTTCGCGGCCCAGCAGGACACCACCGTCACCGCCAACTTCGCCAAGGACACCTACACCCTGAAGGTCACCGTCAGCGGCGAGGGCTCCGCCCAGAACCGGCAGGACGGCAGCACCGTCACCGACACCGCCGAGTACGAGGTAGAGGTGCAGACCACCCTGGAGTTCCTGCTGACCTCCAAGGCCCGGAACCATCTGACCGGCCTGCAGTTCAACGGCGTGAACCAGCTGGATCAGCTCACTGACCAGGGCGCCTATACCACCGCCCCCATCACCGAGGACTCCGCCCTGGAGCTCACCTTTACCGGCAACCACCTGCTCAAGCCCGACGCCGGGCAGGAGCTCACCAACGCCGGCTACCGTGCCGTGCCCCGCTGGGCCGACGCCGCCAACACCGACGCCGTGCCTACCCAGCCTGTGCTGGACGCCGGCGCCCTGGCAAGACTGCTGCTGCCCAAGGACGCCGCGGTGGACTTCTTCCCCACGGCCCCCTATACCATGATCGCCAAGGCCGGCACCGAGCCTGCCCAGGGCGTGCTCACCGTGACGGAAAACCAGGCAGCCGGCCAGGAGCTCACCGTGGGCAAGGCCCCTGTGGTGCGGGACCAGCAGGATCTGCGGGTGCCCTTCTCCGTGGAGTTTGACCAGACCGCCCCCGAGATCGCCCTCACCGCCCAGGTGCCCGCGCCCTTCACGGTCTTTGGCCAGGACTTTGACGCCCAGCTGACGGTGAAAGAGGATCTCACCGATCTGAAGTCCATCCACTATGACATCTACAGCGCCGACGCGCCCGAGACAATCCTCCAGAGCGGCGACATCGCCCTGGACGACGCCGAGCTCACCCTCACCAAGGAGGGCGACACCACCACCGCCGCCGTTCCCATCCATGTGAAGGCCATCACCGCCAACGGCGAGGACATCGTTATCGCCGTGACCGCCGTGAACGCCGTGGGCATGGAGGGCACCGGCAGCACCCATGTGGCGGTGAACACCGAAGACCCCACGCTGAAGGTCGAGTTCAAGGGCGCCGCCCCTGTGAAGGACGGCCCGCGGGTATATACCCGGGAGTCTGTTGCGATCACCATCACTGTTACCGACCCGGACTACACCCTGGCCCGGGACGTAGCCTTTGCAGAGGGAGAAAACCCCGGCGTGTATGTGACCCTCTCCTGTAAGAACGCCGAGGGCGAGAGCCTGTCTGTCGAACTGCAGGCGGAGGCCACCCCGAACCCCAATGTATACACCCTGAACCTCGACGACAACGGCAACTACACCCTGGAAAAGGTGCTCTACCGCAACAAGGCCGGCCATGAGGCCAGCGACGGCGGGTATCAGTTCACCGTGGACAGCGTTGCGCCCAAAGGCACCGTCGAGGTCAAGGAGAGCTCCTGGTCGGGCCTGCTCTCCGCCCTGACCCTGGGCGCCATTGACAAAAACGAGCTGGTCTTCACCCTGCGCGCCGAGGACGAGATCTGCCCCGCCGCAGAGCTGGCCCTGTCCTACTGCGTGGTGAAGCAGGACTCGGACAAGCTCCTGGACAAGACCGCGCTGGAAGGTCGGACCTGGACCGCCACCACAAACGGCGGCAAGGTCACCGTGTCGGATGAGGAGCAGTTTGTGGTCTACCTGCGGGTGGAGGACAAGGCCGGGAATGTGGACTACTTCTCCTCCCAAGGCGTGAACATTGTGGATCACACCAACCCCGCCGCCCCCGTGATTACCATTAAAGCCGGCAGCACCCCCAGAAACGGCATCTACCGGACGGACGTCCCTCTGTCCATCACTGTGACCGATCCCATCTCCGGCGGCACCTACTCCGGCCTGCAGAGCGTGGTGTGCACGATTGAAAGCAGCGGCAGGAGTGAAACCCTGACCCTGCTGGAGAACGGCGAGGTCAAAACCGGCACCGGCGCGGTGGACGACCTGGGCCGGATCCGGAACTATGCCGGCAGCGTCACCGTGGGCCACAACAGCAACAACATCAAGGTCACGGTCACCGCGGTGGATAAGGCCGGCCGCCCAAACAGCGACGATCTCACCCTGAGCATCGACAAGACCGCCCCCACCATCCGCATCACCCCCGCCCAGGTCACCGGCTACCAGAACCAGCCCCAGACCTTTACCGTGACGGTAACGGAGCGGAATTTTGACGCCAAGGACTTTGCCTTCCTCTTCACCAACCGGGAGGGCGTGAACCCCGCCCAGAGCGGCTGGACCCACGTCCACAACGGCGGCAACGGGGACAACGACACCCACACCATCACCCTGACCTACCGCACCGACGGCGTGTACGCCTTTGCCACCAGCTTTATGGACATGGCCGGCAACCAGGCGGCCCAGCACCGGGTGGGCGAGTTCACCCTGGACATGACCGCCCCGGTGATCACCGTCCGCTACGACAACAACAGCCCCAAGGACAATGCGGAGAGCTCCTACTTTGACGCCCCCCGCACCGCCACCGTCACCGTGACCGAGCACAACTTTGACCCCTCCAAGGTGGTCTTCAACCCCGCCTACGACGTGAGCTGGACCAACAGCGGCGACACCCACACCGCCACCGTCCAGTTCCAGGAGGACGGCCACTTCACCTTTGACCTCAGCGCCACGGACCTGGCCGGCAACGGCAGCCCCGCGGTGGACTACGGGGACAGCGCCTTCCCCAACGACTTCTGGGTGGACACCCAGTACGATGAGATGATCCGCATCACCGGCATTGAAGACGGCAAGGCCTACGGCAAGGACAGCGTCCCCACCGGCGCCGCCATCACCGTGGAGGATCCCAACCTGGCCCCCGCCACCGTAAAGGCCACCCTGAGCGTCCAGACCCGGGGCAGCGTCTCCACCAAGGAGCTGCAGCTCAGCGGCAGCGACACCCAGCTGGCCTACACCCTGAGCGCCGACGGGGACCTGGCCGAGGACGGCCTGTACACCCTGAACGTCCAGGCCGCGGACAAGGCCGGCAACTACGGCAACCACAACGATCCCGCCGGCGAGACCATCCGCTTTACCATCAACCGCAACGGCTCCTTCTATCTCTATGACGACAACCTGCAGAATCTGATTGACGGCGTCTACCACCAGAATGTGGACGAGGATATCGTCATCACCATCGTCAACGCCAGCCCCCTGGACGAGGACGGCATCAACGTGATCCTCACCCGGGACGGCACCCCCATCGACGCCCAGTACACCCTGGAGTGTGTCAACCAGGACGGCGTGGAGTGGTACGAGTACCGGCTGACCATCAAGAAGGAGAACTTTGAGCAGGCCGGTCTGTACACCCTGAGCGTGGAGACCAAGGACGCCGAAACCGGCAACGGCGCCATCACCAACACCGCCGCCAACTCCGAGCCCGCCCTGGACGAGATCTCCTTCTATGTGGACCGGCAGATCCCCGCGCTGACCAGCGTCACCGGCCTGGAAAAGGACATTGTGGATGCCCCCGAGCAGGTGGTGAGCTTTGAGATCACCGACAACCTGGCCCTGGGCTTTGTCCAGGTGCTGGTGGACGAGACCCCTGTGGAGCTCACCTTCAACGGGCTGGACGACGAGGGCAACCTGGTGGCCATGACCGCGGACGAGGTCACCCGCTTTGCCGACGAGGCCGCCTTCCAGGCCAGCTTCACCCTGGAGGAGAAGTCCTCTGCGCAGCACGTCCGCTTCCTGGTCAGAGACAAGGCCGGCAACGAGCTGGACACCGACAAGGTGGACTTTACCGACAAGAACGCCCTGGACAACCCGGACAATCCCACCACCGCCGTGAAGGACATGGAAGAGCACGACGTCAGCGTCAAGCTCTTTGAAAAGGACATCACGGTTTCCACCAACTTCCTGGTACGTTGGTATGCCAACAAGCCGCTGTTCTTCGGCAGCACCGGCGGGGCCCTGGCCCTGGCTGCCGCGGCAGGGGCCCTGGCCGCCGCCAAGAAGAAAAAGAAGGTCGCCGTAGGCTGATCCTCTCCCCCCTGCGCCTCCCGGGTCCTCGGGCCCGGGAGGCGAACTGATACTATACTCCGATTAAAATCTTTAGATTTTAATCGGAGCGGCACCGTGCTTCGCACGCTGCCATTTTGTGCCGCAGGCACAAAATCCGTCTCATGCGAACTCCAACGCGCCTTCGGCGCTATAAAATGCTTTTTTAAAGCATTTTAATGGAGTTCAGTATGACATCCGGGGCTGCAGCCCCTGACCCAAGGAGAATGCCATGGAAATGCTGGGTTCCAATTATTTGATTCAGGTGCCGCTGTACCAGCAGGGCACCGAGGCCACCGTGTTGGCCTGCCGCATGGACACCGGGCGCAGCGTCATTGCCCGCACGGTGCGTCTGGATACGCCAGGCCTGCCTGCCGACGGGGCTGAGCTGTGGGAGGAGCTCACCGAGCTGCTCTCCACCCTGGATCACCCCGCCCTGCCCCAGACCACCGAGGTGGTGGTGGGCTCCGCCCTGCTGGCCACGGTGACAGACTACCCCCTGGGGGAGCTGCTCAGCCGGCGTCTGGCCCAGGGCCCCCTGGAGCGGGACCGGGGGGTGGAGGTGTGCCTGTCCCTGTGTGAGCTGGCCCGCTATCTCCGCGACCGGGAAAGACCGGTGTGCGCCGCCCTGCGGGAGGACGCCCTTATGCTGTGCTTGGACGGGTCCGCCCTGCTGCTGCCCGGCTGGGAGATGCTGCTGCCCCCGGGTCCGGATTGGGAGCGGTCGCTCCTGGCCGACCTGGGCCGGCTGCTGGAACGGATGATCGGCACCCCGGAGGGCACCGGTCCCCTGGACCGGGCCATGGAGGAGCTTTTGCGCCGCTGCGCCACAGGGGCGTCCATGGACCGGATCGAGCAGCTGGAGCAGGCCCTGGGCCAGTATCAGGAGCTGGTCCGGCAGCAGGCTGCAGTCCGGGCCGCCGCGGAAAATGCGCCCCCCCGGCTGCGCCAGCTGCTGGGGGCCCTGAGCCTGCCGGAGATCCGGTCCCTCACCGCCCCGGCTGTGGAGCAGACCCGGGTGTATCCCCCCGCCTTCTTCACCGACGCCCCCCTCCCCAACCGGGAGACCCGCTTTACCGTGGAGGCCGGCTTTGCCCCGGTCTCGGTGCGGCAGCACTGCGCCCAGGGCAGGACGGCGGTCCTCTGCGTGGGGGATCCCCTGGCGCCTGGCGGCGGCTTCAGCGCCCCCACTGCGGGCACTGAGGAGCGGCTGCTCCAGGCCAGCACCCTCTACCCCTGCCTGGCCCAGGACCGGGTCACGGCCGCCTTTTATGAGGCCAACCGGGACGCCGCGCCCCTGTACACTGACCGGGTGGTGGCAGCGCCGGGGGTGTGGATCTGGCCGGAGGAGGACCGGCTCTTCCTCCAGGCGCCCGAAAGCCGCTGCCGGGCGGACGTGCTGGTCTGCGCCGCCCCCGCTCGGGCGGAGGCAGAGCGGACAGAGCTGAGCGAGGCTGCCCGCTCCCTGGTGCTCCGCTCCAGGATCCGCAATCTGCTGGAGGCCGCCATGGACCTGGGCGCAGAGGTGCTGGTGCTTACCCCTCTGGGCTGGGCCGGGGACGACCCCGCCCTGTCCGCCAGGGCCTTCCACAATCTGCTGGCCCAAAAGCGGTACCAGCGGGCCTTTGCCGAGGTGGTCTTTGCCGTGCCGCCGGAGGACGCCGACGCCCTGGCGGCCTACCGGGAGGAGTTTAAGCCCGGCTACCTGGAAAAGAACGACCCGGTGACCCACCAGCGGATTTATCTCACCGTCTATCCCCTGCAGCCCCTGTCTGACACCCTGGCGTTGACGGACCTGTCCCACAACTCCCCCTATCCCCAGTATCTGCTGGGCGGGCCCAGGGCCGTGGTGGGCCGGCTGCCCGACAAGGACATCACCATCCCGGTGCAGCCCATCTCCAGGGAGCACGCCCTGCTGGAGCGGGAGTTCGGCGCCTGGTACCTGCGGGACAACTTCTCCAAAAACGGCACCGCCCTGAACGGCGTGAAGCTGGAGCCCGGCCAGCGGGTCCGGCTGAAGAGCTACGACAAAATCACCTTTGCCCGGACCGAGCAGTTCCTGGTCCAGTTGGGCAGCGGTCTGGCCCAGAAGTACAAGCAGAAGATGCAGCCCCGGGGCGAAATGCCCCCCACCCTGCAGCAGCTCGCCCTGCACTGGGGCGGACAGCTGCCGGAATTCCTGGCGGTGGAGCTGGGCCTGCAGCTGTGCGAGCTGCTGCTGCGGCTCCACGAGCGGACCTTCCCCCAGCTGCTGCTGGATCTGCGGCCCGCGAACCTGGAGCTCACCTGTGACGGCGCCCTCCAGGTGGTAGACGACAGCAGCGCCGTGCCCATGACCAACCGGCCCCTGGCCCGGCCCGAGGGCGGAGTTCGGCGCAGCTTCTTCCAGCCCCCGGAGGGCCTGGAGTGCGAGGGCGTGCTGAACTTTACCACCGACGTCTACGCCCTGGGTGCGGTGATCACCTGGATGCTGGCCGGGCCTGCCGCCCCCTACCCGGAGCAGGTGGATCTGGCTGCCCTGCGGCCGGACGTGGCCGCCCCCCTGCGGAATCTGCTGGCCGCCTGCACCCGGTATGACCAGACCCGCCGGGTGGCCGACGTGCAGACCGTGCGGGAGCAGCTGCGCCAGCTGGCCCCGCCGGCGGAATAATACTGACCTCCCATAGAAACCTTTCATCTGTTCCGGCAGGAATTGTGCCATACTTCGTTGTCGTCCTTGCCGGGCGTCAAGCCCGCCTGCGTCCTCCGCCTCGTCTGGCGCAATTCCTGCACGGAACATTCTTCAATCTTTCTACGATGTATTGTGTAAAGGATAAAGAACACTTTCAGTAAACACTCTCGTAGAAGCCTGCCGAAACAGAAAGGGAACAACAGAAGTAAAGACTTGCCGGTACGGAGGAGAATCGTTAAGGAGCCCACTCCTTAACCCGTTTGAATGAGGGGTGGGTCCAGGGAGGGGGGAGAGATTCGGAATCTTCCCCCTCCCTGGTGCGTCTTTGCATACTTTCTGCGCAAACAGAAAGTATGGCCGCCGGCAGGCATGACCAACTTCCGTCCACTGCCCGGCTTTCGTCGATGCATCTGTTGAAAGTCTTATCCTTTTCACAAGCTCCATTATGGGAGCTCAGTATAACCCCACATGCAAACGTCCCCGCGGGATCCGGAATACGCTTCCGGGTCCCGCGGGGACGTTTTTTCTTTTTTTATTCCATTCTCTCGGCGATGTCGTAGATCAGCCGCTGGGTCTTCTCCCAGCCTAGGCAGGGGTCGGTGATGGATTTGCCGAAGACTCCCTCCCCGATTTTTTGGCAGCCGTCCTCCAGGTAGCTCTCCACCATAAAGCCCTTGACCAGGCCGCAGATCTCCCGGTCGTAGTGGCAGTTGTGGAGCACCTCTTTGATGATCCGGTGCTGCTGAAGGGGATCCTTGCCGGAGTTGGCGTGGTTGGTGTCGATGATCACCCCGGGGTTTTGCAGGCCGAACTCCCCGTACAGGTCCAGCAGCCGCCGCAGATCCTCATAGTGATAGTTGGGCAGACTCTGGCCGTGCTTGTTTACATACCCCCGCAGGATGCTGTGGGCCAGGGGGTTGCCCTGGGTGTGGACCTCCCAGCCCCGGTAGATAAAGGTGTGCTTGTGCTGGGCCGCCAGGACGGAGTTCATCATCACCCGCAGATCGCCGCTGGTGGGGTTTTTCATCCCGGCGGGGATGCCGATGCCGCTGGCGGTGAGCCGGTGCTGCTGGTTTTCCACCGACCGGGCTCCCACGGCCACATAGGCCAGCACGTCGTCCAGATAGCGGTGGTTTTCCGGGTAGAGCATCTCGTCGGCACAGGTAAAGCCGGTCTCCCGCAGGGCCCGGAGATGGAGCTCCCGCACGGCGATGATGCCCTTGAACATATCCGGCTTGGCCTGGGCGTCCGGCTGATGGAGCAGACCCTTGTAGCCCTCGGCGGTGGTCCGGGGCTTGTTGGTGTACACCCTGGGGACAATCATAATCTTGTCCTCCACCTGCTCCTGGACCCGGCGCAGCCGGGAGATGTATTCGATCACCGCGTCGGCGTTGTCCGCCGAGCAGGGGCCGATCACCAGCAGCAGCTTGTCAGACCGGCCGGTGAGGATGTCCTCCAGGGCCTTGGCCCGGGCCTGGATCAGCGGCTCCAGCCCCGGGGTGACAGGGTACATCTGCTTGGTGGTCATGGGGATGGTGAGCCGGCGCTCAAATTCCATATGCATTGCCATGGCTGTCCCTCCTCAGCGGTTGAACCGCTCCCGGCGACGGGTGGCAAGGCGCATTTTCTCCCGCATCCCCTCCCGGTCGCCGTCGCTGAGCAGCTGCCGCAGGTTCAAAAATTCCCCGGCAAAGCGGTCCATCTGCTCCAGCAGCCGGTCCCGGTTCAGCAGGAACAGCTCGCTCCACATCTCGTCGTTGATCCGGGCAATCCGGGTCAGATCCCGGAAGGAGTCGCCGGTATACTCCGCCAGGTGCTCGTTGTCAGAGCAGGTCATCAGGCTCACCGCAATGCAGTGGGCCAGTTGGGAGACAAAGCCGATCATCTCGTCGTGCTCCTCCGGGGTCATGACGGCAATGTGCTCGCAGCCCAAAATCCGGCCCAGGCCCCGGCACCACTCAATGCCCTGGGGGGTGTTGTGCTCGGTGGGGGTGACGATATAGTTGGCCCCGCGGAAGATTTTGTCGTCGCTGTGGGCCACCCCGGCGTGCTCGGTGCCCGCCATGGGGTGGGAGGGGACAAACTCCACCCCCGCCGGCAGCATGGCCTGCACCGGCAGGGCCACGCAGCGCTTTACGCCGGTGACGTCGGTGATCATGGTGCCGGGCTGCAGGCAGTGGGCCCAGGTCTCCATCCAGGACAGCAGCGTGGTGGGATACAGGGCCATGATCAGCACGTCAGAGGCCTTCAGCAGGGCCTCGTCCGGCTCGGTCTGGCCCCGGTCAATGATCTTGTGCTCCAGGGCGTAGGCGATGGTATCGGGGTCCTTGTCCACCGCCCAGATGTGAAAGCCCAGCCGCTTCAGCGCCCGGGCATAGCTGCCGCCGATGTGCCCCAGGCCCACAATCAGTATTTTCCGGTCAGAAATCCATTCCATAATTCTATCCTCCTCATGCCTCGGTCCGGGTGAGATCCACCCCCAGCCGAAGCAGACAGTCGTAATATTCCGGGAAGCTCTTGTCCACCGCCTCCGCCCCCTCCAGGGTGCCCCCTACCCGGCTGAGCAGCAGGGACAGGGCCATGGCCACCCGGTGGTCGTTGTGGGCGTCCAGGGGGACAGACGGTTGACATAATGTTCCGTGGCCGATCCAGACGTGATCCTCCTCCACCACGGTGGGGATGCCCAGCTTTTCCAGCTCCACGGCCATGGCGGCGCAGCGGTCCGACTCCTTCAGCCGCAGCCGGGCTGTGCCGGTAAAAAGCCCCCCGTGAAGCGCCGCCGCCAGGGCAAAGAGCACCGGGCCCAGATCCGGGCACTGGCTGAGATCTATGGCGGCAAAGCCCCGCTCCAGGGTCTTGAAGTGTTCCCGGTAGACCCGGTCCCCCTGGCGGGAATAGGGGCTCAGCCCCGTCACCCTCACCTGTCCGCCCAGGGGGTTCAGCCCCTCCAGATAGGCGGCGTTGGACCAGTCCCCCTCCACCCGGGCCCGCTGGGCCTGGTAGGTCTGGCAGCCGGGGACGTGGAAGTGGTTGTCCCCCACCCGGATCACCCGGATGCCGAACTGCCGCAGGGCCAGCAGGGTCAGCTCCAGATAGGGCCGGCTCTCCACCGGGGGCAGCAGCTCCAGGTCGCTGGCCCCCTCCAGCAGGGGCAGGGCAAAGAGCAGCCCTGTGGCAAACTGGCTGCTCACGTCCCCGGGGATCCGGAACAGCCCGCTCTGCAGCCGGCCCCGGACCTCCAGCCCCGTCTCCGAGCGCAGAAACAGCATCCCCTGGCGGCGGCAGATCTCCTCGTAAACCGTGAGGGGCCGCTCCAGCAGCCGGTCAGAGCCGGTGAACACCCCGCCCGCCCCCGCGGCCATGGCCAGGGGCAGGAAAAACCGCAGGGTGCTGCCACTCTCCCGGCAGGCAAAGCGCAGGGGCCCGGGGGTGGCGGCAAGGTCCGCGCCCCAGATCTCGGCAGTGCCGTTTTCGCACTCCACCCGGGCCCCCAGGGCCCGGAGACAGTCTATGGTGGCCAGAACGTCCTGGGAAGGGCTCAGTCCCTCCACCGCGCTCTTGCCCGGGGACAGCCCCGCGCACAGCAGCAGCCGGTGGGCCATGCTCTTGGAGGGCGGGGCGGCCACGGCGCCGTAGGCCCCGGAGGGCCGGAAGGTAACGTTCATAGCAGACTCCTCAAATAGTCCATGGCCTCCAGGTAGCCCCGGGTGCCGTGGCCGATGATGGATTTGACGCAGGCGGGCCGGATATAGCTCACCTGGCGGAAGGGCTCCCGCTTGGTCACGTCGGAGATGTGGACCTCCACCGTGGGGATGGCCACCGCCCGCAGGGCGTCCAGCAGGGCCACAGAGGTGTGGGTGTAGGCCCCGGGGTTGAAGACGATGCCGTCCACCCGGCCGTAGGCCTGCTGGATCCAATCCACCAGCACCCCCTCGTGGTTGGACTGGCGGAGCTCCACCTCCACCCCCAGCTCCAGGGCGTGGGCCCGGATGTCGGCGCACAGGCCGTCATAGGTCTGTGCCCCATAGATTCCCGGCTCCCGCAGACCCAGCAGGTTCAAATTGGGGCCGTTTAAAATCAGCAGCTTCATAGGGCCTCCTGTTCCAGTATGGCAGCCGCGGCGGTCTCCGGGTCGGAGGGATTCTCCACAGTCCGGTCCGCGGCGGCGGCGTAGATGGGGCGGCGCAGGGCGTACAGCCGCCGCAGCTTCTCCTCGGTGTCCCCCAGGGGGCGGTCCGGGGTGGGCAGCAGGGCCTCCACGGGCCGGTCCAGCCAAATCAGCCGGCCGTTCTGCCGCAGGGACAGCACGTTCTCCGGCCGGAGCACGGCCCCGCCCCCGGTGGCAATGATCTGCCCCCCGGTCCGGCTCAGCCCTTGGATCACCCGGGTCTCCAGATCCCGGAAGCCGGCCTCCCCCAGCGCGGCAAAGAGGGCCGGGATGGGGCAGCCGGTCCGGCGAAGGATTTCCTCGTCGGTGTCTGTAAAGGGCTTGCCGGTGGCCCTGGCCAGCAGCCGGCCCACGGTGGTCTTGCCGCTGCCCGGCATACCGATGAGCACCAGGTTCTGCCGTCGGGCCAGGAGATTTCGGTAAACCTCCTCCGTGTTTGCAGGGGCCCGGCCGGTGAACAGGCGGCAGGCCTCGGCGGCCTGGCGCACCAGCATATACAGTCCCCCGCCCCGGCGGCAGCCGGCGGGCAGGTCCTGGAGCAAAAGCCGGGTGCGCAGGGGGTTGTACACCACGTCCAGCACCCCCTCCAGGGCGGGAAAGCCTGTCAGGTCCAGGGCCATGCCCTCTGGCTCGGGGTACATGCCCAGGGGGGTGGTGTGGATCACCACCCGGGCGTCCCGGTGGCAGGCCAGGGCGGTGTCATAGCAGATGGCGTCCTCCCGGCCGGTGCGGCTCACCCGCAGGATCGGCCCGGCCCCCCGGTCCCGGCAGACTGCCAGGGCGGTTTTGGAGGTGCCGCCGGTGCCCAAAATCAGCACCTTCCGGCCGGACAGGTCGATCCCGGCCCGGTCCAGGGCGGCGGCCAGGCCGGCGTAGTCGGTGTTGTCCCCGTACAGGCGGCCGTCCCGGCGCACAATGGTGTTCACCGCGCCGATGGCACGGGCCTGGGGGCTCAGCTCGTCCAGATAGGGGATCACCGCCTGCTTGTAGGGGATGGTCACGTTCAGCCCGTCAAAATCCCCGGCCTGCAGGAAGGGGCCCAGGGCTTCGGGCTCCAGCTCGATGAGCCGGTAGTCGTATTGGCCAAAGGCCCGGTGGATCTCTTGGGAGAAACTGTGGGGCAGCTTCCGCCCGATCAGACCGCAGTTCATAGCCGGTCCTCCCCCCTGCCCAGCAGCAGGTCCAGCAGCACCAGGGCGGTGAGACTGTCCTGCACCACCCGGGCCCGGTGGACAATGGCCGGGTCATGCCGACCCTGCAGGGTCAGCACGGTGTTCTCTTTGGTCTCCAGGTTCACGGTGTCCTGGGGCAGGAAGATGGAGGGCGTGGGCTTGACCACCGTGCGCACCACCAGGGGCATGCCGTTGGTGATGCCGCCGTTGATGCCCCCGTTGTGGTTGGTGGCGGTGACCACCCGGCCACCCTCCATGCGGAAGGGATCGTTGGCCCGGCTGCCCCGCAGCTCCGCCAGGGCAAAGCCGCTGCCGAACTCCACCCCCTTCACCCCGGGGATGGAGAACAGGGCGTGGGCCAAAAGGCCCTCTACGCTGTCAAACCAGGGCTCGCCCAGGCCGGCGGGCAGCCCCAGCACTGCAGTTTCCAGCACGCCGCCCACGCTGTCCCCCTCCCGGGCGGCGGCCAGGATGGCCGCCTCCATGGCCCGGGCCTTTTCCGGGTCCAGCACGGCAAAGGGAGCGTCTTCCAGGGTGGCCAGATCCGCCGACAGGTTCTCGAAGGCCCGGTCCTGCACCCCGCCGCAGGCGGCCAGGTGGGTGCCCAGGCGGATCCCCCGGGTCTCCAGGACCTGGAGGGCAATGGCCCCGGCGGCGGTGAGGGCCGCGGTGAGCCGGCCGGAGAAGTGGCCCCCGCCCCGGTGGTCCCGGGCCGGGCCGTATTTCACATAGGCGGTGTAGTCCGCGTGGCCGGGCCGGGGGACGTCCCGCAGGGCGTCATAGTCGCCGGACCGGGTCTGGGTGTTGGGGATGCGGATGCACACCGGGGTGCCGGTGGTGCGGCCCTGCCACACGCCGCTGGCCAGCACAAAGGGGTCCGGCTCCCGCCGGGCGGTGGAGATGGCCCCCGCAGGCCGGCGCAGGGTGAGCTGGCGGGCAATCCGGGTCTCGTCCACCGGCAGGCCGGCGGGCAGCCCGTCCAGCACGCAGCCGATCTCCGGGCCGTGGCTCTCCCCGTACAGCGTGACAATCAGATGGGTGCCAAAGCTGTTTTTCATAGCGCTTCCTCCCATGGGTAATTCTCCAGCCGGGCCAGCAGGGTCTCGGGGGCCAGGGTCTGCACCCGGCAGCAGCCGATGTCCTCCAGCAGCACGGCGCGGATGCCCTCCGGGCCGGCTTTTTTGTCGTGGAGCAGGGCCCGGTAGGCCGCCCCGTGGTCAAACCGGAGGCTGGTGGGCAGGCCCAGCCGGGTCAGTACCGGCCGCAGCCGGGCCAGGGCGGCAGGGGCGCACATGGGCAGCATGCCCAGCCCCACGCAGTGGCCGTGGGGCAGCCCCAGGCCCAGGCTCTCAATGCCGTGGCCGATGGTGTGGCCAAAGTTCAGGGTGCGGCGCAGGCCCTGCTCCCGCTCGTCGGCCTCCACCACCCGGATCTTGATGGCCAGGGCCCCGGCGATAATCTCCTCCATAGGCGGCAGGACGGGCTGCTCCAGCCGGGCAAAGAGGGCCGGGTCAAAGCAGGCGGCCATCTTCACCGCCTCGGCCAGGCCGGAGGCGGTCTGCGCCGGGTCCAGGGTGGCCAGGGTGTCGGTGTCCAGCACCACGGCCTTGGGCTGGTGGAAGGCCCCCACCAGATTTTTCAGCCCGTCCAGATTCACCCCGGTTTTGCCCCCCACCGAGGAATCCACCATGGACAGCACCGTGGTGGGCAGATTGTAAAAGTCGATGCCCCGCATATAGCAGGCCGCGGCAAAGCCGGCCAGATCTCCCACCACGCCGCCGCCCACGGCGGCCACGCAGTCGCTGCGGGTAAAGCCCGCCCCGGCCATGGCCCGGAGCAGCCGCTCCACGGTCTGCAGGGTTTTGTCCCCCTCGCCGCCGTCAATGGTCACCAGGGTGGGCATGGCGCAGGCCCGGGCGACCGTCTGGGCGTAGAGAGGGGGCACGCCCCGGTCGGTGACCACCAGGACCCGGCGGTTCAGGTCCAGCAGGGCCCCTGCCCGGGCCAGCAGCCCGGCGCCCAGGTGGATGGGATAGCTCCCGCCGGGCAGACGGACCTTCAGCTCCATGACGCGTCCTCCTCCAGCAGCTGCTGTTGATAGTCCCGGGAGATGGCCATCAGCTCCCGCATCAGGCGCAGATAGGGCTCCCGCAGGGCGGGGGTCCGGACCCGGGCAGCGGCGCGCTCCAGCACCACCTGCTCCCGGGCGGGGTCCAGCACCGGCAGGTGGTTTGCCCGCTTGTAGGCGGCAATCCGGGCCGCGGCCTCCATCCGCCGGGCAAAGAGCTCCGCCAGGGCCTCGTCTACGGCGTTGATCTCCTGCCGGGCTTCCTCCAGCTGATTCATACAGACAGCTCCTTTCCGCGGGGAATCTGTATATTCACCCATTTTGCTGTATTATATCAAATCCCCACAGGGATTGCAACGGAAATTCTTGCGCACCGGTCGACTCCGCCCACCCCACCGAGGTCACGTGATACGTATGCACCGCTCCGTAGTGGCCGCTGACCTCAGCGGCCATAAAGCCCGCCCCCACCACCGGGGTCACGGAAAACGTACGCACCTCCCCCGTAGGGGGCGGCGTCCCCGACGCCCCGTGCCCAGGCTCCCCGCCTCACCGGGGTCGCGGGATACGTATGCACCGCTCCGTAGTGGCCGCTGACCTCAGCGGCCATAAAGCCCGCCCCCACCACCGGGGTCACGGAAAACGTACGCACCTCCCCCGTAGGGGCCGATGCCTTTCATCGGCCCTAACGCCGCCCGCTACCACCGGGGCTGCTGATTGTGTACACGCTCTTCCGTAGCGGCCGCTCAGTGAGCGGCCATAAAAGCCTGCCGATACCACCGGGGCTGCGGGATACGCAGGCACCTTCCCGTTACAAATCAAATCGCGTAAAAACAAAACCCGTTGCGAGATTCCC